>CAZSDX010000072.1:6533-18199 GCA_964605685.1 uncultured Polyangiaceae bacterium | reverse complement strand
GGCTGCTTTCCACGAGCACCACCACCTTTTCCAACAACGCGGAGGGGTGGCGAACAGGCTCAACCTTCTCGGTCTTCACACACACCTACACCTATCACCCCACCGGTCATCTTCTTACCACCCAAGGCCAGCAGGGCACCGCTTCCTACCGCCTTGATCCTCTCGGGCGCCGCATCGAGCGGACCGCCTCTTCCTCCACCTCCCGCTTCCTCTACCGCGACGCTCTTCGTCCTGCCGCCGAGCTCACCGCCTCCAACGCCCTGCGCACCCGCTTCGTCTACGCCTCTGGACGCAACGTGCCGGATTTCCTCTGGCGTGACGGTTCGTTTTTCCGTATCCTGACGGACGCGAGAGGCTCGGTGCGGGTGGTGGTGAACGTGGTGACAGGAGCGGTGGAGCAAAGGATGCGGCACGATCCATGGGGGCGTGTGGAGGAGGACACGGCACCTGGGTGGCAACCGTTCGGCTACGCAGGAGGGCTTTACGAACCGATGACGGGGATGCTCCGGTTCGGAGCAAGGGAGTACGATCCGGCGACGGCGAGGTGGTTGCAGAAGGATCCCATCCGGTTCGCGGGCGGCGATAGCAACCTTTTCGCTTACGTCGGCGGAGATCCGGTCAACTTCAAGGATCTGGAAGGAACCAATCCGCTTTTGATCGGAGCAGCGATAGGAGCTATTGCCGGGGTAGGGGGAAGCTTTCTTGGGCAAACATTGGCGATTCGCGCTGGTTTGCAGGAAGAGTATCAAGTTCGTGATGCGCTCATCGCTGGCGCTTTTGGTGCTGGAGTGGCTGCTTTTTCTATGGCGACTGGCTTTTCACTCGGAGGATCTGCGTTGCTCAATGCATCAGCAGGCGCACTACAAAATATAGTAACGGAAGTATCCCACTGCAGAACTCCAACCTATCATAGCGTGGTGTTGAGTGGAGTTCTGGGAGGAGTAGCAGGTCTTGTAGGTGGTTCTGTTTCCAGATTTCAGCCAACCCAACCTAGCCTATGGATATCTGCCGAGAGAGCTGCAAACATAGACATGCAGCAATATCTTTGGAACCTTTCTGCATCTTCTTTGCTCCGTTCTGGAGCGGCTGGTGTCACTGGAAATCTTCCTTTTCCTTCCGATGGTACACCTACCCAATACCTACCGCACCATCTATGCCCAGGATGCCTACGGTTACAACGTTTAGGAAAAATCGAAAATATCCAAGAATTTGGTCACTCCTTGTGATCGAATTTGTACTCTATGGGCTTCTGTTGTTCTGTGCCTATGCATCCAGAGACGTCGGATTCGTTCTTCTCGGAGGGATCTTCAACTCGGTTGTATGTATTGGAGTTGAATTGGAAGATAAATATGAAAAGCAAATCTATTCGAACGAAGAATATATTGCTCAAAAGTATTGGTTTAAAATTATCAAGATACGTTGGGAAGAAGTATCTCAAGTAGAGGAAAGTTCTTGGGGGATTATTGTACACTCCAAGCAAGGAAAGTCCATCACCATACACTTTTATCACTTCGGTCCTCCTGAAGAAGTGAAGCGGATCTTGCTCCATTACTTGATTCCTTACTATCCCGAGCTATCTTCAAAATTGAAGGAAAATTCAGAGCAATCATGATTTTTTTATTTCCTCTGGCGCGACGGCTCGTTCTTCCGTATCCTGACGGACGCGAGAGGCTCGGTACGGGTGGTGGTGGGCCTTGTTCAGAAGGTCGACCACGGGCCCGCCGACGAGGCCGCCGGGCTGAAGCCCGGCGCCGGGACGAGGGGGAAGGGAAACGAGGCGGGGAAGCCCTCTTTCGAGGGCTCGCTTCGGCACCCATCGAGGCCGCCAGCGCGGCCTTCTCCCTGGCGTTGCCCCCTGGCAGACGTTCCGGCGCCGGGCTTGAGCCCGGCTGCCTCTTCGGCGACAACCGTCCCCGTGGACAGGCCGTGGACGGCCTTCTGAGCAAGGCCCCCACGGGCGAAGAACCCCCCTACCCCCCTGCCCCCCTTTCTTCGCTCTGCTGAGGATCCCCCCTCTCCGCGGGAGACGGAGAGGGGGACAGGGGGTGAGGTGAGCCGCCCCGTCAACGGGATCCGCTGGCATGGCAACCCGTTCTTTCGTATCTTCGCCGCTCCGAAAGGTCTGGTGGGTGGTCCGCGTGGTGACAGAAGCGATGCAAAGAAAGAGAACGTGGCACAAGGGGGCTGCCGCCTGCTGGCCCTCGTGAGCGCGCCGGTGTCCGTCGAGCTTCGCTGGCCAGGGAAGCTTGCCCCCGTGGCCCCCCGGAACCTGTTCCTGCACCCCGGAGCGCCGCCGCAGGAGGTGGAGCGCTACCGCCGGGAGGAGCGCGCCCCCGGCAACCTGCTGGTCCACGGCGACAACCTGCTGGTGGCCCCGTGGCTCCTGGAGACCCTCCAGGGGAAGGTCGACCTGATCTACCTGGATCCCCCCTTCGCCACCGGACGACGCTTCTCCCTCACCACGGCCACGGGCTCCTCGCGGCGCGCCTCCGCGGAACTGGATGCCTACGACGATCGCCTGGACGATCCGGGAGCGTTCCTGGGGGCCCTGGCCCCGCGGCTGGCCCTGGCTCGCCGGCTGCTCTCCCCCGCAGGGCTGCTGTTCCTGCATCTGGACGCCCGCGCCAGCCACGGCGCCAAGCTGCTTCTGGACGAGATCTTCGGCCCCCACCGCTTCCGGGGGGAGATCGTCTGGATCCCTGGCAACGGAGGCAAGGGCCGGGGGCGCTTCTTCTCCCTCCAGCACCAGGTGATCCTGGCCTACTCCCGCGGGGATACCTGGACCTTCCGCGGCGACGATCCCGCGCTCCGGCAGCCCTTCGCTCCGGGGAGCCTCGACAGCCATTTCCGCAACGTGGACGCCCAGGGACGCAGGTTCCGCCGCCGCGTCATCAACGGCAAGGAGTACGTCTACTACGCCGATCAGGGCCGCCTCGTCGGCAGCGTCTGGGGCGACCTCCCGGCGATGCACGCCAACTCGCCTCTCTTCGACGAGTCCACCGGGTACCCGACGCAGAAGCCCGAAAAACTCCTGGAGCGCATCCTGCGGGCCTGCTCCCGGCCCGGAGACCTGGTGGCGGACCTCTGCTGCGGCTCCGGCACCACGCTGGTCGCCGCCGAGCGCCTGGGCCGCAGATGGGTTGGTTGTGACCTCGGCGGACTGGCGATCCACACAGCCCGCAAGCGGCTCCTGGAGCTACCGGGGCCGCCTGCCTTCTCCCTGCGGAGCTTCTCCCCGAGGCCGGACGCTCCGCCGACCGTGCGGGCCTCGCGTCGCTCCTCGGGGGGCAAGGTGCAGGTGGTTCTCCACAGGTTCCAACCAGCTGTGGAGAACCTGCCGGAGGGGGCGGGGCGGGGGATCGATCTGCTGGACGCCTGGGCCGTGGGGGTGAGGAGGGGCGGGGTGTTCGAGGGGAGGTGGCAGGCGCAGCGCACCCGGCGCTCGCGGGAGATCGCCCTGGCGTCGGGGTGGCTCCGCGGGGACGAGGGGCCGCTGGCGATCCGCGCCTACGACATCCTGGGGCGCGCGGTCACGGCGGAGGTGTAGGAAGAAATCGGCGAGGGGGACGCAACCGGAGGGGGCAGGAGCCGAGGAGGGACCATGACGAACCCGGTCACCCGCGCAGGCGCCAAGCCCGCCCCCGACATCACCTACAACGACGCGCTCTCCGGTGGCTCGGCCCGGACCTTCGCCGAGAGCGTCCCGGTCAAGGAGCCCGCCGTGGAGCGGGTCTCGCGAGGAGCGAAGGAGAAGCTCAAGGAGACCTCGGGGCTCGTGAAGCACGGCGTCGAGCACGGCGCTGTCCATAAGCTCTCCCACGGCAAGAGCGCGATCGCCCGCGGACTCGGGAAGGTGCTGAGCCCCGTCGTGACGCTGAAGGTGATGTACGACACCTTCAAGGTCATCTCCGGCCCGCCGTCGATGGACGAGACACAGAAGGGCCGCGTGAGGGAGCAGTTCTCCCAGGCCACCGCGCTGATGGGCCGGCATGCCCTCCCCCGGGAGTACGTCCAGGCCCGGGTCACCGACGAGGCCGCCGCCACGGCCCGGCTGGGGGACGCCAAGGAGCACCTCGGGGTGCGCCTGGGCTCCGCCGAGAAGGCCGACGCGGCGATGGTGAACTTCCAGAAGCAGATCGAGCAATCGGTCTTCCAGGGGATGGAGTTCGCGGCGGCCTACGGGCTCCGCGCTCCGAAGGATCTGGACGCGCTCCTTGCCAGGGACGCCTCCTTCCGGGATCGCTTCCAGAACGACCTTGCCTTCCAGGAGGGGGTCCGCGCCATGGTGTGGCTCGGCCAGAACAAACCCGCCGAATTCGAGGCCCGCCTGGTCTTGTTTGTCTCCCAGAAAGCCGCGACCACCAGCACGGCGGCCCGCCCGTTGCAGTGAGGAGGAAGCACCATGACACAAGAAACCCCCTACAGGATTGCCCCTTCTTCTCTCCTCGATACGCTGCGCCCGCCGCGCCCGGAGGCCACGCTGCTGGGCACCGTGGCGCTGGGGTTCCTGGTGCTGGCGTGCACCGGGCTGGCGCTGCTCCAGTGCGCGATCTGGTTCGAGGTCCAGCCGGCCGCTCCAGGGGGGGTCGGGTGGATCGGCGGACTGGCCGCGTTGGTGGTGGTGCTGGGGCTCGGGGCCCGCTGGTCGTTGCGAAGGGTTGGCCTGCCCGGGGTGGGCGACGCGAAATCTTTTCGGGTTTTGCTGCCGCTGGCCTGGGCCGTGACGCTGGGGCTGGTGCTCTGGCGGGCGATGACGGAGGACGGCGGGCTGGTGCTCCCCGAGGCGCAGCGGTGGGTGCTGGGCTGGATGGCGGAGGGGCCCGGGAGGACGAGCCAGGTGGTGGTGTTGGCGGTGGCCTGCTTGGTGGGGGCGCACCTGCTGCCGCTGGCGCTCAGGGTAGCTGACCTCGGAGGAGCGTCACCGCGAGGGACGAAGGCCGATCCGGGGTGAAGTGGACCCGGTGGGTGGCCCGCTGGAAGTCGGAGGCGCTGGCGCTGTAGATGTCGACGAAGGTCTGGGGGTTACGGTCCACGAGGGGGAACCAGGAGCTCTGGATCTGCACCATGAGCCGGTGACCCGGGCGGAAGGTGTGGTGCACGTCGGGGAGGGAGAAGCGGACGAGCGCCGGCTCGCCGGGGACGAAGGGCGCGGGGCGCTCGAAGCTGTCGCGGAACTTGCCGCGCATGACCTCGCCGCGGACAAGCTGCTGGTAGCCGCCCATCAGGAGTTTCTTCGGGTTGGGCTCCGGGGCCGGGTAATTCTCGGGGAAGACGTCGATGAGCTTGACGATGAAGTCCGCGTCGGTGCCCGTGGTGGAGACCCAGAGGGAGGCCCGGAGCGGGCCCGCCAGGGAGACGTCCTCCTCCAGCGGGGCGCTCTGGTAGACCAGCACGTCGGGGCGCACGGCGGCGAAGCGCTGGTCCTCGATCATGTACTCGTTGCCCCGCTCGTTGAAGACGCCGCTGCGGAAGGGGACCGGCCTCGCGGGGTCGCTCACGTACTCGTCGAAGCCGGGCTCGGAGGCGGGGGGCTGGGCGGCGGCGAGCTTCCCGCCCGGGTGGAGCCAGAGGGTGGCCTCCCTGGCCTCCTTCGGGGGCCAGCGGTCGTAGGCGCGCCACTCGTTGATACCGGTCTCGAAGATCCACGCCTCGGGGACCGGCTCCCGGTCCTTGTTCTTGTCCTTGAGGTAGCGCTCGAAGAAGGGGAACTCGACCTGCTCCCGGTACCAGAGGGAGGTCTTTGTCGCGAAGGAGATCGGGCCCAGGGCGTCGCCGTCGCTGCGGGCCCAGCCGCCGTGGGTCCAGGGGCCGATCACCAGCGAGTTCTTCGTCCCCTCGCTCTGCCGCTCGATGGCGCGGTAGGTCTCCAGGGCGCCGAAGAGGTCCTCCGCGTCGAACCAGCCGCCGACCACCAGCATCGCCGGCTTGATCTTCCGGTAGTGGGGCCGCGGGTTGCGGGCCTTCCAGTAGTCGTCGAGGGTACCGTGGGCCATCAGCTCGTTCCAGAAGGCCCGCTCTCCCTTGAAGTAACGCTCGTTGACGTTGCCCAGGGGGCCCAGCTCCAGGAAGAAGCGGTAGCGATCCTCCACGGGGAAATCGAAGCCCCAGGAGACCTTCGAGACGGGCGCCGGGCGGGGCTTGCCGAAGCTCGCGTAGAAGGTGAAGGCGTCCTCCAGGAAGAAGGCCCCGTTGTGGTGGAAATCGTCGCCGAGGAACCAGTCGGTCACCGGGGCCTGCGGGGAGACCGCGCGCAGCGCCGGGTGGGCGTCCACGGCGCCCATGGCCGCGTAGAAGCCAGGGTAAGATATACCCCACATGCCGACGCGACCGCTGTTGCGGGGGAGGTTCTTCACCAGCCAGTCGATGGTGTCGTAGGCGTCGGTGCTCTCGTCGATCTCGCCGCTCTTTTTTCCGGGGAGGTAGGGGCGAACGTCGACGAAGGTGCCCTCGGACATCATCCGGCCGCGCACGTCCTGGTGGACGAGGATGTAGCCCTCCCTGGCGAAGCGCGCGGAGGGGGCGACGCGCTGGAGCGCGCGGGTGCCGGAGGGGAAGGCGTCGGCGCCGTAGGGGGCGACGCCGTAGGGGGTGCGGGCGAGGAGGACGGGGTATTTCCCGGGCTCCTTGGGGACGTAGGCGACGGTGTAGAGCTTGATGCCGTCGCGCATGGGGATGCGGTACTCGAACTTGGAGAAGCGCTCGCGGAGGAGCTGGGCCAGCTCCGCCTCCTCGACGGGGGGCTCGGCGGGGGGGCGAGGGCGCGTGTCGGCGGGGGTGGGGCGGGAAGGGGAGGCGTCCTGGGAGAGGGCGTTGCAGGCGAGGAGCGAGGAGGTCAGGAGCGCGAAGGGCAGGGGAGCACGCACGGGGCTCACCGCTTGCCGAAGGAGCGGCGGACCTCGTTGACCAGGCGGACGATCTGCTCCTGGAGCTGGATGTCCTTGGCGACGAAGCGGGTGATGCCGAGCTGCTTGAGGAGCTGGATGTCGTGCTCCTGGGCGCCGGCGCTGACGGAGACGATCTGGGTGGCGTTGCCGATGTCGAGGCCGCGGAGGTGCATGGCGACCTCGATGCCGTTGGTCTTCGGCATCTGGAGGTCGAGGAGCAGCAGGTGGGGGGCGCGGGCGTGGACCGCCTCGATGGCCGCGTCTCCGTCGTCGACGACGCGCACGTCGGCGTCCGGCGCGGCCTTCTTCACGTAGAAGGCGAGGATTTTCTGGAGCTGCTTGTTGTCGTCGGCGATCAGCACCGAGAAAGGCTCGGGATCGCCGCTCGCGGCGGCAGGAGAAGGGGCAGCAGGCGGAGGGGCAGCGAGGGCAGAAGGGGCAGAGGAGGAAGACGCGCGAGGGGGAGGCGGGGGAGGGCGCGGCGGAGGGCGAAGCTCGGCGTCGCGGATACCCCGGAGCTGCCACAGGACCGCCTCGATGCTCTGGGGGCGCTCGTCCGGGTCTTTTTGAAGCAGCGAGGCGATGAGGTTTGCGAGCTTGGCGGGGGTATCCGGGCGCCTCTTGCGGACGTCGGGGACCTCGACGGTGAGGTGCTTCTCCCAGACTTCCATGATCTCCTCCGAGTTGAAGGGGACATCGCCGGTGAGCATCTCGTAGGCGACGATGCCGAGGGCGTAGAGGTCGACCAGGTGCCCGGCGCCGGGCTGCACCTCGTTGGAGATGGCCTCCGGGGCCATGTACTGGGGAGAGCCCGCCACGGTGGTCTGGCCGGCGACCTCGAATTCCGGGAGAAACAGGCCAAAATCCATGAGGACCAGGCGGTTGCCCGGGGCCAGCATGATGTTGGAAGGCTTGATGTCCCGGTGGGCGACGCCGGCCCGGTGCACCGCCATCAACCCGTCGCTGATGGCGATCAGCAGGTCGAGGATCTCGAGGATCGCCAGCGTCTCGCCCCGGACCCGGCGCCGGTGCAGGTGCGTGTCCAAGCCGACGCCGTAGATGCGCTCCATCACCACGTACTCGACGCCGTTGTGCTGTCCGATGGCGTACACCGACACCATGCTCGGGTGCCGGATCGCCGCCAGCGCCTGGGCCTCCTTCCTCACCGACTCGCGGAGGTCAGGCCAGGGGGCCTTGATGGCCACCCGGCGGTTGAGGGGGATGTCGTGGGCCTCGAAGACCTGACCCATCCCTCCGGCCCCCAGCACGGCGCGGATCTCGTAGGTGTCGCTGAGCACCTCGCCCAGCGGGAAGATGTCCGCCGCCGAGGAGAACGCCGAGAGATCCGCCTTCACGGGCCGCTCAGAACGTCACGCCGTTGAGGCCGATCCGCACCGGCTTCTTCGCGGAGACCGGCGGCGGTGTCCTGGACAGGCTGGTGGTCGTCCCGGACGCCCCGATGAGCGCCAGCCCTCCCAGCAGCATCAGCGCGCCTCCGACCAGCATGCCGCCGCCGACGTACGTGCGATCATCCCAGGGGCGCCGGCTCCCCGTGTCGTCCTCGGAGAGCTTGGTCGGTGCCAGGATCACCAGCCCCACCGCGGCCACGATGGGCCCTCCCCAGGCCATCACGTGCCCCGCCGTCCTCAGCGACGCGCTGCCCGCCTCCGCCTTGAGCGTGATCGGCTCCTCCGTCTTCGGGAACTTGAACCACTGGGAGCTGACCACCCCATCCCCGTGGACCCGGTAGCCGTGCCGCCTGTCCAGCGTCATCGTGCAGGCCCCTTCACACACCGTCTTCCACCCGCTCTGCTCCCCCTTCTCCCAGCGCTCCAGCGTTGCCTTCGGATTGTCCGGCTGGAACGTCACCAGCGGCCAGTTCGGGTTGATCGACGAGGCCGGCGAGGCTGCTGACGCCGAAGCCGCAGGCGCCGCCGAGGCGGACGGCGCCGGGGGGACCTCCGTCGGCGCCGGAGCCGGAGCTGCGGACTCCGCCGGGGGCGCCGAGGCCGCGGGGGCCGAGGGTGCCGTGGGGGGATCCTGCGCGAGCACGGGGCGCAGGGCCCCCACCACCATCACCACCGAGACCAGGGAAGACACAAAGACACGAGCGCGAGCCACCATGAGGAACACCAGGATACCCCACCTCGTTTTCCCCGGAAATGAGGTTCACCACCCCTTGCAGGGGCGCTCGTCGCAGCTCGTCCACAAACTCCGGCGGAAGGCTCCGATGTCTCCCAGCCCCCGCTCCCACGGCGCCGCCAGCCCCTCGTTGATCTGCTCCAGCGTCGCCAGGCACGCCCCGCCCGCCTCCTTGAGCAGCGCCCGCGTGGCCTTGCTCTGGTAGTAAAACCGGTACATTTCTGCCCAGTTCTCCGTCCCTGTCTCGAATTGAAAGGGCATGCAGTAGGCGCTGATGCACCCCTCCTCCCGCACCTTCGCCAGCATCCCCTTGCATCCCCCTGGTCGGTCTCCGCACACCTTCGCGCAGGCCGGGACCGCCTCGTTGCCGGGGTTACGGTTCACCACGCTGTAGGCGATCAGGTGCCCGATCTCGTGGAGCAGCACCGGGCTGTAACGCGGGTGATCCGGCGGCAGATCGTCGAGCGTCTTCTGCTCCAGGTCCAGGTGGTAGCTCCAGTAGCGCCCGTGGTTCCCTGTCGCCCAGTGGTTCGGCTCGGTGAACAGCCGCTCGTGGAGCCACAGGGTCCGTCCGTCCCGCGCGTCGTCGGGGCTCCGCCGGTCGAAAGGGCCTATCCCGTGCTCCTTTGGCCGGTCGTCGATCACCACCCGGCGCACCACCTGGAGGTGCCTCCACGGCAGCCGCTGGAGCGTGTTCTCGATGGCCCTCAGCCACCCGTCGTCGATCCTCTCCGCCACCCGCACCGGCCGGTCGTCGCTGTTCTTCTTCCCCGGCGGAAACAGCACCCGGACACAGTGAGTCCTCGTTGACCCCTCGATCTCCCGCTGTACCCGGAGCTTCCATACCTTGTAGCCGTGGTACGAGAATTTTTTGCGAGGTCCGCCGGGTTCCTCCTCGATCTCCTCGGCCCTGGTCTCCTGGTGCGGTGGGCAGGGGCCGCTGTCGACGAGGCCCGCGCCCCAGCGCTCGCCGCCCGGGGCGGGGGCAGGGGGTTGCTCGACGCTCGCGGCGTTGGGGACCTCCTCGGGCGCAGGCGGCGAGGAGGCGGACGGCGGGGGTGGCGCCGGGGGTGGTGGAGCCAAGGAGGACGTGGCGGCGGGGCTCGTCGTGGGGGCCGGGGGAGTGGAGCAAGCGGCGCCGGCGAGGACGAGCAGGAGAGGAAGAGCGCGGTGGCGCACGGTTTGGGAGAAGGAGTGGCGGGGAAGGGACTCGAACCCCCGACCCGGCGCGTATGAAACGCCTGCTCTAACCAGCTGAGCTACCCCGCCGAGGGAGAGGGCCGGGGTCTTAGCGCCGCCGCCCGGGGGGCGTCAAGGGGAACCTGAAGGGAGCGCGGATCGAGGGAGGGCGGGGGGGAGCCGTCAGCTTGTCGCCGATCCGCCCGTGAATCCTGCTATCGAGCGCGATCATGACGGAACTGGTTCACGAGATGCCCAAGGCCTTCGAACCCCAGGAGGTCGAGGCCCGCTGGTACGCCTTCTGGCAGGAGCATGACCTCTTCGCGGCCTCGGTCGCCCCGGAAGACACCCGGCCCGTCTACGTCATCCAGATGCCACCGCCCAACGTGACCGGCAGCCTCCACATGGGCCACGCGATGCGCGCCGCCTTCGAGGACACCCTCACCCGCTGGCACCGCATGCGCGGCTTCAACACCCTCTGGCAGCCGGGGATCGACCACGCGGGCATCGCCACCCAGACGGTGGTGGAGCGGCAGCTCGCCCGGGGAGGCACGAGCCGCCACGAGCTGGGGCGCGAGGCGTTCCTGGAGCGGGTGTGGGCCTGGAAGGGGCAGAGCGGCGGGCAGATCGCGCTGCAGCAGCGGGAGCTGGGGGCCTCGCCGGACTGGAAGCGCTCCGTGTTCACCATGGACCCGGGCTACGCGAGGGCGGTCAAGGAGGCCTTCGTTCGGCTCCACGAGGAGGGGCTGATCTACCGGGCGACCCGCCTGGTGAACTGGGACGTGGAGGCCCGCACCGTGCTCTCCGATCTGGAGGTGGAGAACGAGGAGGGCGCCAACGGGGAGCTGTTCGAGTTCGCCTACCGGGTGGCGGAGGGCGAGGGCGAGATCGTGGTGGCCACCACCCGCCCGGAGACCATGCTGGGGGACACCGCGGTGGCGGTTCACCCGGACGACGAGCGCTACAGGCACCTGATCGGCAAGAAGCTCAGGCACCCCTTCGTCGACCGGCTGGTGCCCGTCATCGCCGACCCGATCCTGGTGGACATGAAGTTCGGGACCGGCGCCGTGAAGGTGACCCCGGCCCACGACTTCAACGACTTCGCCACCGGCAAGCGCCACGGCCTCGACGAGATCAACATCCTCACCCTCGACGGCAAGATCAACGAGGAGGGCGGCCCCTTCGCCGGCCTGGATCGCTTCGACGCGCGGCGCGCCGTCAAGAAGAAGCTGGCGGAGCTTGGCCTGGCCCGCGGGAGCAAGCCCCACACGCTGACGCTCCCCCGCAGCCAGCGGAACGGCTCCGTGGTCGAGCCGATGATCTCGACCCAGTGGTTCGTCAAGATGAAGCCCCTGGCGGACAAGGCGCTGGCCGCCGTGGCCGACGGGCGCACGAGGATCCTCCCCGCGGAGTGGACCAAGACCTACAACCACTTCCTCGAGAACATCCAGGACTGGTGCA
>CAZSDX010000072.1:0-6458 GCA_964605685.1 uncultured Polyangiaceae bacterium | reverse complement strand
GAGTCCGTGGCCGCCTGCGCGGCGTGCTGCTCCGGTGAGGTGCGCCAGGACGAGGACGTGCTCGACACCTGGTTCTCCAGCGGCCTCTGGCCCTTCGCCACCCTGGGGTGGCCCGAGTCGACCCCGGAGCTGGCCCGCTTCTACCCCGGGAGCGACCTGGAGACCGGCTACGACATCCTGTTCTTCTGGGTGGCCCGGATGATGATGATGGGCCTGCACTTCATGGGCGAGGTGCCGTTCCGCCGGGTGCTCCTCGCGGGGCTGCTGGTGGACGAGACCGGCAAGAAGATGAGCAAGACCCTCGGCAACGTCATCGACCCGCTGGACCTGATCCACGGGGCGACCTTCGAGCAGGTGGTCCAGAAGGCCTCCCCGGGCGTGCCCCTCAAGGAGGCCCTCGACAAGTTCGCCAGGTCGTACCCGTCCACGGCGAAGATGGGCGCCGGCTTCCCGGCCTTCGGCACCGACGCGCTCCGGATGACGCTCGCCAGCTACTCGCCGTCGTCGACCCGCATCGCCCTCGCCCCCCGGCGTATCGAGGGCTACCGCCACTTCTGCAACAAGCTCTGGAACGCCACCCGCTTCGCCCTGCCGTACCTCGAAGGCGTGGCCCCCGGCGGCGAGACCCCGGCGGCCTCGCTGCTGGCCAACCGGTGGATCCTCGACCGCCTCGCCGCCGCCGCCCAGAAGACGCACGAGTACCTCGACGGATACCGGCTCGACGAGGCGCTCCAGGTGCTCTACCACTTCTTCTGGAACGAGCTGTGCGACTGGTTCCTGGAGCTGACCAAGCCGGTGCTCTCCGGCCCCGACGGCCCCGAGCGCCGCGAGACGCAGGCGGTCCTCGCTCACGCCCTGGACCACGCCTTCCGCCTGCTCCACCCCTTCGCCCCCTTCGTCACGGAGGATCTCTGGCAGCGGCTGCCCAGATCCTCCGACGCTCCGAGGAGCCTCTGCATCGCCCGGTACTCCACCGAGGCGGACGGTCGCCCGGATCCGCAGGCCCACCGGGAGATGAGTGCGCTCCAGGCGGCCGTCGGCGCCGCCCGCACCATGCGCAGCGAGCACGAGGTGGCCCCGAAGGCGCTGGTGCCGCTGCGGCTCCGGGCCGGCGAGGCGTGGCTGCGGGAGCTCCTCGCGCGGGAGTCGGTGGCGATCCAGACGCTGGTGAAGACCGAGGGCCCCCCGGTGATCGAGGCCCCCGGCGGCGAGCGTCCCCGGGGCTACGTGCTGGACGTGGCGGGGGATGTCGAGGTGCTGGTGGGCCTCGCGGGGCACGTCGACGCGGAGAAGGAGAAGGACCGGATCGAGCGGGCGCTGAAGAAGATCGGCAAGGAGCTGGAGGGCCTGCAGAAGCGGCTCTCGCTGCCGTCCTTCGTCAACAGCGCGCCGCCGGAGGTGGTGGCGGAGGTGCGGGCCCAGGTGGCGGCGCTCCTGAAGAGCCAGGCGCACCTGGAGGCGTCCCGCTCCCTCGTCGACGAGCTGTTAACCGCGGTGCACTCCCCTCCGCCCGTCGGAGCGAGGTAGCTCGCCCTTCCGGGGGGCCGCCGGGGGGAGCGCGGGTTCGCCCTCCCGGGGGGGTCGCCGGGGGGAGTGCGGGTGGGATGGCACCGGGCGGGCGGACGTGGTAGGCGCGGGGGATGTTCGAGGCGCTATCCAAGGGCTTCCGGCAGGCGATGAACCGCCTGTCGGGCCTCACCGAGTTGACCGAGGCCAACATTGACACCGCGCTCCGGGAGGTGCGGCTCTCGCTGCTGGAGGCGGACGTCGAGCTGGGGGTTGTCAAGCGCTTCCTGGCGCGCGTCAAGGACAAGGCCCTGGGGGAGACGGTGCAGACCCGCATCAAGACGGAGGCGGGCACCCGGTCGGTGAGTGCCTCCGACGTGTTCATCAAGATCTGCCACGACGAGCTGGTGGCGATGATGAGCCACGAGGGCGAGCGCATCCACTACGCCGAGCAGGGCACCACCGGCATCATGATGGTGGGCCTCCAGGGCGCGGGGAAGACCACGTCGGCGGCCAAGTTCGCGAACTTCCTGAAGAAGCAGGGGAAGAAGCCGCTGCTGGTCGCCGCCGACATGCAGCGCCCCGCCGCCGTCGAGCAGCTCAAGGTGCTGGGCAAGCAGATCGGCGTCCCGGTGTTCAACATCGAGGGCGGTGACCCCGTCGACATCTGCGTCAAGGGCCTGGAAGAAGGCCGGAAGAACAGGAACGACGTCGTGATCTTCGACACCGCCGGCCGCCTCGCGGTGGACGAGGCGTTGATGCAGCAGCTCGACGCCATCAAGGCGGGGGTGACGCCGCACAACATCTTCCTGGTGATCGACGCGATGATCGGCCAGGACGCGGTGAAGACCGCCAAGACCTTCCACGACCGCCTCTCCCTCACCGGGGTCATCCTCACCAAGCTGGACGGCGACGCCCGCGGCGGCGCGGCCCTGTCGGTCAAGGAGGTGACCGGCGCCTCCCCGGTCTTCGTCGGCATGGGCGAGACCCTCGACAAGTTCGAGGAATTCCGCGCCGACGGCATGGCCACGCGGATCCTCGGCATGGGCGACGTCGTCGGCCTCATGAAGGACTTCGAGGAGGTCATCGACAAGGAGAAGGCCGCCGAGGACGCGATGAAGATGCTCCAGGGCGAATTTTCCCTGGAAGATCTTCTCAACCAGCTCCGGATGATCAAGCGCATGGGGAGCCTCAAGGACATCGTCGAGAAGCTGCCGATGTTCTCCGGAGGCATCCCCCAGGGGGTGAACCTCGACGACCGCGAGATCGTCAAGATGGAGGCCATCATCCAGTCGATGACCAAGAGCGAGAGGAAGGACGTCCACGCCCTCATCCGCGAGCCCACCCGCGTCCGACGTATCGCCAAGGGGTCCGGCACCAAGGACGATGACGTCAACGAGGTCGTCCAGAAGTACCTCTTCATGAAGCAGATGATGGGGATGATGAGCCAGAACATGGGGCTCATGGGCCGCATCCCCGGCCTCAAGCAGATGGCCATGGCCCGCAACATGAAGAAGGCCATGAGCGGCGGAGGCTTCCCCGGTATGCCCGGCATGGGGATGCCTGGCATGGGTTTCCCTGGCATGCCCGGCATGGGCTTCCCTGGCATGCCCGGCATGGGGATGCCCGGCATGGGGATGCCTGGGATGGGGATGCCCGGCATGGGCGGCGATGCGGGGCAGGGCTCCGGGGTGCCCAAGATGAAGGCGCTCTCCGACGCGGAGCGGAACGCCAAGAAGGCCCAGCGGCGCCGCGAGCGGGAGGCCCGCAAGAAGAACCGGAAATGACCCGGGCGGGGTGGCCGCTGCTGGCGCTCGCCCTCACCGGATGCGTCGAGCGCGGTCGCTCCGGGAGCAACGCGGCCAGGCTCGCGCACTACATCCTGGACGAGCCCCCTCCGGTCCTCGCCCACCGCGACGAGCGGGTCTTCGGCGAGAAGATCCGGCTGCTGGGCCACAAGATCGATCCGGAAGGTCCGCTGCGACCCGGGCAGGAATTCAAGCTCACCCTCTACTGGCAGTGCGACGAGCGTCTCGACGGGGGCTGGCAGCTCTTCACGCACCTGCTGGACGAGCAGGGGAACCGCGTGCCGGGGGGGCATTTTGACAACACCGGTCCGCTGCGGGAGACCTCCAGCGGTCGCCAGGCGCTGCCGCCCTCGGACTGGCGTCGGGGCAAGGTGTACGTCGACGAGCAGCCGCTCCGCATGCCGGACGAGGTGGGCCCCCGGGTGGCGCTGGCGGTGGGGATCTGGAGGGAAGATCAGCGGCTCCCGGTGTCGCCTCCGGCGCCGCAGAACCGGGTCATCGTGGCGGAGATCCCGGTGGTTGGCGGGGTGGCTCCTCCCGGGAGGCGGGAGGTCCCCGCGCTGAGGGCGGCGAAGCTGGGGGCCGGGGTGGCGCCGCCGGTCATCGACGGCAAGCTGGACGAGCCGGCGTGGGCCGGGGCGGTGGCGACGGGGCCGCTGGTGGATGTGGCGACCGGCGGCCCCAACCGGGTCTTCCCGGTCAACGGGTCGGCGCGGCTGCTCTGGGATGAGACCCACCTCTACCTCGCCTTCGAGGTGGCAGACCCGAAGCTGCTGGGAGGGCTCAAGCCCGGCCAGCGGGATCAGCGGCTGTGGGAGCGCTCCTGCGTCGAGATCATGATCGACCCGGATGGAGACGGGGATAACCGGGATTATTACGAGATCCAGATCTCGCCTCAGAACCTGGTCTTCGACAGCCAGTTCGACGGCTACAACCTTCCCCGCGGCGGGCCCGAGGGGCCCTTCGGCCACCAGGACTGGTCCTTCACCGGGGCGACCGCCGTGCAGCTCCGGGGCACGCTGGATCGCGACGACGACGTGGACCAGGGGTACAGCGTCGAGGCCGCGATCGCCTGGACCAGCTTCGGCAAGGCGCGGCGCGTTCCCCCTGCCGACGGAGACACCTGGCGCTTCAACTTCTACGCGATGAAGCACAACAGCGGCGTTGCCTGGTCCCCCATCCTGGGGGAAGGGAACTTCCACAAGGCGAGCCGCTTCGGTCGGGTCACCTTCGTGGCGCCCTCCGCTGCCGCGCCTGCGTCCTCGTTGCCCTCGGGGGTGCCCTCGGCCTCGGGGCGTCCGGCTCCTCGGTGAGCTCGCGCCGGGTTGCAAAGATGGCGCGGTGATCCTTCAGATCTGCAAGGGTGTCATGGAAGACCCTCCCTGAATTGACGTGAAATTGCCCATGCTGACGCTGGCACGGGAGCCGCATAGAGAGGAGGTCAGCGCCTGGACGCCGACGGTTTCCCCTCCCCTCCCCTCCCCCCACCGTTGCCCAGGCGCTTTTTCTTTTGTCCGCCCGGTCCGTCTCCTGCGGGAGGCGGGTGCGCCGGGGAGGATGCCGGGCTATCGGTGGGTATGCTTGCGTTGCAGTCGTTGACGGCGGCGCGTCTTTCCGGGGCCATCCCGGGGGTGACGCTGGAGGAAGCGCGGAAGGTGGTGGCGGCGATCACCCGAGGGCAACCGCTCGCGGAGCCCATCGCCGGGGTGAGGCGAACGGCGATGGAGGCGCTGCGGGCCGCGGGGCACGTGCCGACGCTGGAGGTGGTGGGGGAGGAGGCGAGCCGGGAGGATCCGTTCCGGAAGCTGGTGCTGGCGACCCACGACGGGCACCGGATCGAGGCGGTGCGGATCCCGCTGGAGAAGGCGGGGCGGTTCACCGTGTGCGTCAGTTCCCAGGCGGGGTGCGCGCTGGCCTGCGCGTTCTGCGCGACGGGGAGGCTGGGGCTGCGGCGTAACCTGGAGGCCTGGGAGATCGTCGAGCAGGTGAGGCTGGTGCGGAGGACCCTCGACGGGAAGGCCGGGGAGCGGGTCCACGGGGTGGTGTTCCAGGGGATGGGGGAGCCGATGGCGAACGTCGAGCGGGTGATCGAGGCGGTGGAGGCGCTCTCGGAGCCGAGCGGGCTGGCGATCGACGCGCGGAACGTGACCGTGTGCACGGCGGGGCTCCCGGCGGGGATCCGGCGGCTGACGCAGGGGTGCCCCCGGGTGCGTCTGGCGCTGTCGATCTCCAGCGCCCGGGGGGCCGTGCGGCGCGGGCTGATGCCCATCGACCGGGCCCACCCCCTCGACGAGGTGATCGACGCCGCCGCCGAGCATGCCCGGGCGACGGGGCTGGCCCCGCTGTGGGCGGTGACGCTGCTGGAGGGCGTGAACGACGCGCGGGAGGACGCGGAGGCGCTGGCGCGGCTGGCGGCAAGCTTCGCGGAGCGGACCGGGGTGAGGCCCCGGGTGACGGTGGTGCCGTACAACCGGATCGACGGCGAGGCGGATCCGTTCCGCAGGGTGTCGGACGCGGGGTTGACGGCCTTCCGGGACGCGATGGCCGCCCTCGGCTTCGTGCCCCACGTGCGCTACAGCGGGGGGCACGACGTGGGGGCGGCCTGCGGTCAGCTCGCCGGACGCGTGCATGCGACCCCCTGATGGCGCTATCGTGGCCGCCAGGATGACGACGCGCCCCCTGCCGCTGTTCGAGGGCCGCCGCGCCGAGCTGGAGACCTGCGTCTACTGCCCCAAGCTCTGCCGCGCCGCTTGCCCCGTCTCCAACGCGGAGCCCAGGGAATCGCTGACCCCCTGGGGCAAGATGTCCACGGTGTACTTCCAGGCCCGCGGCGATGCTCCCCTCGACGCGGAGCACAGCGCCACGGCCTGGGCCTGCACCGGGTGCCATGGCTGCCGCGAGCGCTGCGACCACCGCAACGAGGTCGCCCCCTCCCTGCTCGAAGCCCGCGTGGCCTGGTTCGACCGCGGCCTCGCCCCCGCGGCATGGCAGCAGATGCATGCCGCCGTGACAGAGCTGTGGCTGGAACACTCACGTTTGCTGGCGGTAGCCCAGGACAGCCTGCAACAGCAAGGCCACGACATCGCGCTGGCCGCGCCGTTGCAACCGCGCACCACGCAGCACTACGAATACGCCCTGCAGCTG
>CAZSDX010000071.1:0-18205 GCA_964605685.1 uncultured Polyangiaceae bacterium | reverse complement strand
TAGAGACGCTGGCGGTGCTGGAGCGAGGGGAAGCCCCGCCGCCCGCGGTGCTGCTGGACGCGGGGGAGGTGGTGTTCGTTGCGCGGGAGGCGCACACGCCGGAAGGCGGAGCCGCGGGGCTCAGGGCGAGGGGGAAGGCGCTGCCGGGCTGCGAGCGGGCCGAGCCGCTGGGGCGAGGGGATGCGGAGGGGAGCGGGGTCGCAGTGCTGGCGAAGGAGCCCGGGGCGGCCGGGGCGTGGAGGAGCGCGCTGGAGGGAGGCCAGTGGCGGTGGGTGGCGTGGGTGCGCGGGGTGACGAGGCGCGCGGGGCGCCTGGGGGGCGGAGCGCGCTACCGGCGGCGGGCGGTCCACGGAGGCCACGCGCTGCTGGAGATCGAGGGGAAGGCGGGGGAGGAGCGGGCGATCCGGGCCAGGCTGGCGGCGCTGGGGCACCCGGTGCTGGGGGATGCTCGTTCCGGTGACGACGGAACGAACCGGTATTTTTTCGAAAAATTCGGCCTGGATCGCCCATTCTGGCACGGGGTGGAGGTCACCCTGACGCGGCCAGGAGGGAGCGGGGAGGAGTCGGTGATCTGCCCGTGGCCTGCGGATCTCCTCCTGCCCGGTGGCCCGGAGCCGGGGTAAAGTGGAGGCGAGCCGCGAATGAATCCGCACGAAGAACGACCGAGGGTCCTCGTCGTCGACGACGAGAAATTGATCAGGGATATCCTGGCTGATTTTCTGGGGATGGAGGGCTACATCGTGCGCACCGCGGAGGACGGGGCGGCGGCGATGGCGGAGCTGAACCGGGCCCGCTACGACCTGGTGATCAGCGACATGAAGATGCCGCGGATGGGGGGGATCGAGCTGCTGGAGCAGCTGGGCCGGACGGCTCCCCACGTGGTGACGGTGATCATGACCGGCTTCGGCACCGTGGAGACGGCCATCGAGGCGATGAAGCGGGGGGCTTACGACTACATCCTCAAGCCGTTCAAGGTCGAGGAGGTGATCCGGATCGTCCAGCACGGGCTGGAGAAGCAGCGGCTTGCCGCCGAGAACATGAGGCTCAAGGAGGCGCTCTCGCTCCACAAGGTGAGCGAGGCCATCGCCGCCAGCCTGAGCCTGGAGGAGGTGCTGGCGACGGTGGCCGACAGCGCCTTCGCCGAGCTGGGGGCCGACTGGATCTCCACCTGGCTCGACGACGGGCAGGGGCATTTCACCGAGCGGCAGCACATCGTGCGCGCGGGCCTCGACGCGCCCGCGGACGTGTCGATCACGGTGGCGGGGGACGTGCAAGGGCTGGGGACGGGGCTCACGGTGCCCACGCTGATCGACCAGCTCAAGGCGCTGCCGGCGCCGCCGGGCTTCGGCCACCTGGACCCGGGGGCCTTCGAGCGCCACTTCGCCCGCGAGCCCACGCTGATCGAGCAGGGGATCCGCTCGCTGCGCTTCTTCGCCCAGGCCCCGGCGCTGCCGCCGCTGTCGCTGATGGCGGTCCCGCTCCGGATGAAGCAGCGGCTGCTGGGCTGGATCACCGTCGCCACCTTCACCCGCAACCGCCGCTTCGACGGGGGGCAGTACAAGCTGCTCCAGCTCATCGGCTCCCGGGCCGCCGCCGCCATCGAGAACGCGCGGCTCTACGAGGATCTCCAGGCCACCTTCCAGCAGACCATCGAGGGGCTCGCCAAGGCCATCGACAAGATGGACCGCTACACCTCCGGGCACTCGGATCGGGTCTCCGTCTACGCCGGAATGCTCGCCCGCCGCATGGAGCTCCCCCCGGATGTGGTCACCATCGTCCAGCATGCGGCGCTGATGCACGACATCGGCAAGATCGGCTGCGTGCTCAACCTGAACAAACCCGGCAAGCTCTCCCAGGAGGAGTACGAGATCTTCAAGAAGCACCCAGGCTACGGCCGCGACATCCTGGAGCCGATCAAGTTCCTCCACCCGCTGGTCCCCGGCGTCCAGTTCCACCACGAGATGTGGAACGGGCGCGGCTACCCCCTCGGCCTCCAGAAGAACGACATCCCCCTGCTCGCCCGGATCATCTCCATCGCCGACACCTACGACGCCATGACCAGCGACCGGGCCTACCGCCGCGCCCTGCCCCACGACGTCGCCGTCGCCGAGATCGAGCGCTGCGCCGGCTCCCAGTTCGACCCGGAGATCGCCCAGCTCTTCGTCGAGGCCATCGAGGATTTCCGCGAGGAGCGCCTCTCCCGCGGCGAGCACGTCCCCGAATGACCGGGCCCCGCCCCGCCCGCGCCGCCTGGCTGGGACGCCGCCGCTACGGTCCCGTCCACGACCTCCAGCTCCGGCTCCAGGAGGCCCGCGCCGACGACCTCGTCCCCGACACCCTCCTCCTGCTGGAGCACGAGCCCGTCGCCACCCTCGGCCGCAAGGCGGACCCGGCGCACCTCCGCCTCTCCCCCGAGCTGCTCCGCGCCCGCGGCGTCGAGGTCCACGAGACCGGGCGCGGCGGCGACGTCACCTTCCACGGACCGGGCCAGCTCGTCGCCTACCCCATCTTCGACCTCAAACCTCACCGCTGCGACGTCCGCCGCTACGTCCAGGACCTCGGGTGGGTGATGCGGGCGCTCCTGACGCGGCACGGCCTCGACGGGGCCACCCTTGACGGGGCCTACCTGGGGGTCTGGGTTGACCTTGCCTCGCCTCACCGCTGGCCCGGAGAGGATCAGGCGATGCTCCCGGCGAAGATCGGGGCCATCGGGGTGCGGATGTCGCGCTGGGTGACGATGCACGGCTTCGCCCTCAACGGCACGACGGACCTGGAGCTATTTGCAAGCTCCGTGGTCCCCTGCGGCATCTCCGAGCGGGGGATCACCTCCCTGGCGGCGCTGATGGACGAGCCGCCCCCGGTACGTTCGCTGGCGGAGGCATCCATGGAGGCCTTCGCGTCACGGTTTGATCTGCGGTTTGACGCCCTGCTTGACCTCTCGGCGCTCCCGGAGGACGCGCTGGCCACCCCCCTGCTTTCCCCCCCGAGAACCCCGTGACCGAGGCCAACAAGAACCTGCTCACCCGGCTCGCCACCGCGGTGGTGATGGTCCCCCTGATGCTGGCGATGCTGTACCTGGCGCCGCCGGTCGTGTTCTACGCCTTCGTGCTCCTGGCGACGGTGGTCGGGGGGGTCGAGTTCTTCAAGATGACCCACCCCGGCGACGCCATCGCCCAGGGGATCGGGGTGCTCACCTCCGTCGGCGTCTCGCTGGTGCTCTATTTCCTCCTCGACGAGCCCCGGGCGCTGCTCGCCATGGCCCTCGGTGTGCCGATGATCGCGATCCTGGCGCCGCTCTGGCGCCTCGGCGACATCGAGACCGCGGCGCTGCGCACCTGCGCCGGGGCCTTCGGTCCGCTCTGGCTCGGAGGGCTGACGCTCCTGCCCCGCATGCTCAAGGAGCACGGCGCCCCCAAGGGAGCGGGGCTCATCATCCTGTCGCTGGCCATCGGCTGGATCGCCGACACCGCCGGCTACTTCGCCGGGCGCTTCCTCGGCAAGCACAAGCTCTACCCGGCGGTGAGCCCCAAGAAGACCGTCGAGGGGGCGGTGGGGGCGGTGCTCGGGGCGACGGCGAGCGCGGTCGTGGTGCACTTCACCGTTCTGCCCTCGCTGCCGCTGGTCCCGGGGGCGATCCTCGGCCTGGTGGCGGGCGCCATCGGCCAGCTCGGCGACCTGGGCGAGTCGCTGCTCAAGCGCTCCACCGGCATCAAGGACTCCGGCGCCATCGTCCCGGGCCACGGCGGCATCCTCGACCGGGTGGACGCGGTGCTCCTGGTCTCCACGCTGGTCTACCTGTTCTCGCGGTTCCTGATGTAGGACATGTTCTGTTCCTCCCCGGAAACGGTGGGGAACGCCGAGGGCTGACGCCGCCCTCGGGCTCCGGCGGCAGGGGCTAACCCCGCCCCTGCACCCGGGGGCAAGGGGGGCGGGGGCCGGGGATTTAAGTCGCACCCCCGTCCCGCCCCCCTTGCATCCCCCCACCCCGGCCCCCGCTCTTTGTACGACGTATCCGGAGGATCCCTACGGTGCTCTGGGGGATCACCGCCTCCGCCCCTCGCCCACGCCTTCGGCGCGGGGCCCTCGGGGCTCGTACGCGGTAGGGAAGTTCCGTGTACGCCGTGCCCTCGTCCTCGTCCTCGTCCTCGTGCCCGTCCCCGTCCTCGTCCTCGTGCCCGTGCTCGTCCTCGTCCCTGTCCCCGTGCTCGTTTGTCGTGGCCGTGGCCGTGGCCGTGCTCGTTTGTCGTGGCCGTGGACGTGGCCGTGGAAGTTGCGGTGGGGTCACCTGTCTCTACACCAGCAAGGCTCCCTCTCGATCCGCTGCGGGAGGGGAGCCCTCGGTCGAGACGCCGTGAAAATGGCCTCCCGAACCCGGTCTGTTACGGTCGCCGCAGGCCCTGCGGTCCACCAGGACAGATTGCGCTCGGGTGCTCTGCGATTGCGCTCGGGTGCTCTGCGATTGCGCTCGGGTGAATGGTGGTTCGGCTCGGGCAATCGGTGACTCCGCTTGGGGGATTTTTGGCTCGGCTTGGGCAACCTGCGACTCGGCTCGGGCAATCTGTGGCTCGGCTCGGGCAATCTGCGGCTCGGCTCGGGCGATCCGCGACTCCGCTTGGGCGATCTTTGGCTCCTCTCCCATGTCGGGGGGGTGCGCCTGGGGGATCGGGTCTGTCCACCTTGGTTGGGAGTGGGTCGCGTCGGGGGGGCACGGCTTGTTTCTCCCCGGAAACGGTGGGGAACGCCGAGGGCTGACGCCGCCCTCGGGCTCCGGCGGCAGGGGCTCACTCCGCCCCTGCACCTGGGGGCTTCGCCTCCTTCGCGTCTGCGTCCCCGTGCTCGTGGTCGGTCACCGGCCCCTCACAGCGCATCCCTTGGAGGAGCTTTCCCCCTGTGCTACCGCCGCCACGATGGGCAAGCCGGACCAGTTCGCCAAGGACATCTTCGCCGAGGAAACCTCCCTCGTCACCGGCGGCGTCTTCTCTTTCCAGAGCCCTGCTGAGCTCCCTGTCTTCGAGGTCCACCTCGACGGTCTCCTGCTCGTCCGCGATCCTGCTCGCCTCCTCTCCCTTCCCCCTCCCTGGTCCCTCGCTCCTGCTTCCGCTCCGGTCGTGGCCGACCTCAAGATGCAGCGCGATCACCTCGACCTCCCTTCCGTCGAGCTGCTGCTTCACCGTCGCCAGTCCTGGCAGGCCGCGCAGCTTCGCAAGGACAGCTCCTACAACCTCCAACCCGCGTCCTGGATCATCGCCGGAAACGTGCCGGAGTGGTCCACCTCGGCGGCCTCGCCCTGGCGCTGGGAGCAGGTGGCCGCAGGCTGCTACGCCCTGCAACCGTGCTGGTTCTCGTTGTTGTGGGTGGCCAGCAACGAGTTGCCGCTGGACGAGGCGTTGATCCCGTTTCTGGTGACGCGGCGAGGGCGTCCGCTGGTGGATTTTTGCGCGTGGGCGTTGCAGAGACGTCCGGTGGCGTGGGTGTGGCGCATGCTACAGTACGTGCCGATGACGCAGGTGCAGCGAGAAGAGTTGCTGAGGTACTTCCCGCCAACGGACGACCCGGAGGTGCTACGAAACCGGGAGGAGATCGCTCGCGGGCTGGTCAAGGTCTTCCCCA
This sequence comes from uncultured Polyangiaceae bacterium, assembly GCA_964605685.1. Classification (GTDB taxonomy): domain Bacteria; phylum Myxococcota_A; class Polyangia; order Polyangiales; family Polyangiaceae; genus JANWXX01. Next base: position 12,595 of record CAZSDX010000071.1, on the reverse strand, counting down.
GGCTCCGCGAGGAGATGATCGAGGAAGCGGAGAAGCGAGGCATCGACAAGGGCAAGAAGCTCGGCCTCGACGAGGGCAAGAAGCTGGGCCTTGATGAGGGGGCGAGGGCGGGGAAGGTGGCAGAGGCTCGCAAGGCGGTGGAACGGGTGCTGCGACGGCGCAACCTTGTGGTGAGCGAGGTGCAGGCGGCTCAGCTCGCGGCCTGCGACGACCTCGATACGCTGGAGCGATGGCACGACCTCGCCGTCACCGCTGCCAGCCCCGACGAGGTCTTTGGCTGACCTGGGCGCGAGGAGGGCCCGAGGCGCCTCGCCCCTCCTCTCTTGGAGGAGCCTTCCCCCTGTGCTACCGCCCCGCCATGGGCAAGCCGGACCAGTTCGCCAAGGACATCTTCGCCGAGGAGACCTCCCTCGTCACCGGCGGCGTCTTCTCCTTCCAGAGCCCGGCGGAACTCCCTGTCTTCGAGGTCCACCTCGACGGCCTGTTGCTCGTCCACGATCCCGCTCGCCTCCTCTCCCTTCCCCCTCCCTGGTCCCTCGCTCCTGCTTCCGCTCCGGTCGTGGCCGACCTCAAGATGCAGCGCGATCACCTCGACCTCCCTTCCGTCGAGCTGCTGCTTCACCGTCGCCAGTCCTGGCAGGCCGCGCAGCTTCGCAAGGACAACTCCTACAGCCTGCAACCTGCCTCCTGGGTCATCGCCGGAAACGTGCCGGAGTGGTCCTCCTCGGCGGCCTCGCCCTGGCGCTGGGAGCAGGTGGCCGCAGGCTGCTACGCGCTGCAACCGTGCTGGTTCTCGTTGTTGTGGGTGGCCAGCAACGAGCTGCCGCTGGACGAGGCGCTGATCCCGTTTCTGGTGACGCGGCGAGGGCGTCCGCTGGTGGATTTTTGCGCGTGGGCGCTGCGGCATCGCCCGGTGGCGTGGGTGTGGCGCATGCTACAGTACGTGCCGATGACGCAGGTGCAGCGAGAAGAGTTGCTGAGGTACTTCCCGCCAACGGACGACCCGGAGGTGCTACGAAACCGGGAGGAGATCGCTCGCGGGCTGGTCAAGGTCTTCCCCAGGCTCCGCGAGGAGATGATCGAGGAAGCGGAGAAGCGAGGCATCGACAAGGGCAAGAAGCTGGGCCTTGATGAGGGGGCGAGGGCGGGGAAGGTGGCCGAGGCCCGCAAGGCGGTGGAGCGCGTGCTGCAACGGCGGAACCTTGCGGTGAGTGAGGCGCAGGCAGTGCAGCTCGCGGCCTGCGACGACCTCGACACGCTGGAGCGATGGCACGACCTCGCCATCACCGCCGCGACCGCCGACGAGGTCTTCGGCTGACCTGGGCGCGGGGTGGGTCGTGGTCCAAGGCCCATCCTCCGTAGTCCGAGGGTCGTGGATCGCCTCCTTGTGGGTGACACGAGGCGGCGATGTTCAGAAGGTCGACCATGGCCGGCTCGGCTCGGAGGAGCTGTGGCTGCTTGTTCCTCCCCGGAAACGGTGGGGAACGCCGAGGGCTGACGCCGCCCTCGGGCTCCGGCGGCAGGGGCTAACCCCGCCCCTGCACCCGGGGGCAAGGGGGGCGGGGCTCTCGGGGCTCGCCACGGTAGGGAGGTCCTGTGTACGCTGCTTCGCCTCCTTCGTGTAGGTGAGGCGCGCCTTGCGCCGGGGTGCGCGTAGTGCAAACCCGGCATCCATGCAGGTACGAACCTTCGAGGCCGCCGGGGAGCAGGTCACCCTGCGGGAGCACCAGGGGCGCATCGACGTGATCCTCAACGGCGTCGTCCTGCTCTCCAGCGGGGCGCTGGGGACCGAGCTCGCCTTCGGAGCCCTCGCGGAGGGAGCCCGGCGGGTGCTGATCGGAGGGCTCGGCTTCGGCGCCACCCTCCGCGGTGTCCTCGCGAACCCCCGCGTGGAGCAGGTCACCGTGGCGGAGAAATCCCCCGCGATCCTGGCGCTGGCCCGGGGCGAGCTGGCGTACCTCCAGCAAGGCGCCCTCGCGGATCCTCGCGTCCAGATCTTTGAGGGCGACGTCCTCGACGCCTACCCCTGGGGCTTCGACGCCATCCTGCTGGACGTGGACAACGGCCCTGGCTGGGCCTCGCACCGCTCCAACGCCCGCCTCTACGCCCCCGCGGGCCTCGACGCGGCCCGCCGCGCCCTGGCCCCCGGCGGCCTCCTCGCCGTCTGGAGCGGCTACCCGGAGGATTCCTTCGTCGCCAGGCTCCGCGCCGCCGGCTTCCAGCCTTCCCTCGTCCCCTTGCGGGAGGGCGGTCAGGTCCGCGCCCGGGCTTACCTGGGTCGTGTCCCTCCCCCAAGGGTCATTTTAGACCTTCCACGGAGCGCCATCAGCAGAGCCAGCACTGCCAGCGCCGCCTGTACCGCTGGCGTTCCGGGGAAACGCCCGCCCCCCACCTGGCAGCCGCAAGCCCCCGGAACCCTCGCCGGCGGAGGGTTTGCGCCAGGCGGGTTCTGCCCGGGCGTCGCGGAGGCGGTGGAACCGGCGCCGGAGGGGATGGTGGGAGGAGAGAGAGAGGGTTCCGGTGCGGACGGCGCAGGCAGGCCGCCGGGGGCGGGAGCGGTGTCGGAGCAGGCAGCGTGGGCCTCAAGCCAATCCAGGATCTGCGCGGTACGGCGGGCGTCCAGGGCCGCCAGCTCGCCGCCGTGATCCTTTCCCGGGAGCAGCTCCCACCGGACCTCGGAGCCGCAGGCGAGGAACGCATCCTTCGCGGCGACGGCGAGGGCGTGGAGCGGGTTTCTGTCGCCAGCCAGGAAGTACACCGGAGGCTGGCAGGGAGGGCAGCCCTCGCCGCGGGGTGGGAGCCCTCCTCCGTTCAGGTTCAGCCCCGCGATCCCCCGGATCTGCGGCGCCACCAGGCCAAGGTACGAGGCTCCACCGGACCAGCCGGAGAGGAACACCCGGGAGCGATCTACGGCGATGAGGCGGGCCGTGGCCTCGATCTGGCGGGAGATCCAGGCCGGATCCCCCGACCAGCGCCACCAGCTCCCGTGGGAGCAGCCCTCCTCCCGCGGGCACCGCAGCGCCAGCACCGCGTGGCCCCGCTCCTTGGCGGCCCTCGACCAGCGAGGCAAGACGACCGACGGGTTCCCTTCGTCGCCGTGGAGCAGCACAAGCAGCGGCGACGGAACTTCCGGGCGCGGCGACGGGACCAGCACGCAGCCCTCGCAGGGCACATTTCGCCTTGGTTCCGCGGTGGGGGGGCGGGCCTCCCCTGCGACGGAGGTGAACAACCCCACGAGCAACGCCCTCCAGCCCCACGCCGGCACGCCGCTCACGGGTGAACGCCGCCGATCCGCGCCTCGTCCGGGGAGAGCGCGGCGAGATCGGGAGGGTTGTGGGTCGAAGGGGACCCCTCCTCCTCGGGACGCCGCGTAGCCGGGCTGGGTGGACGTTCCTGGACACACTGAACACAGGTATAGTAACACGAGCGGGATGGAGAGCACGACAAAGTCGGGGCAGGAGCCCGCGAGCATCGAGATCACGGGGGCGAGGGAGCACAACCTGGACGTACCGCAGCTCTCGGTGCCGAAGCACCGGCTGGTGGTGTTCACGGGGCCGAGCGGCTCGGGGAAGTCGTCGCTGGCGTTTGACACGCTGTATGCGGAGGGGCAGCGGCGCTACGTCGAGAGCCTGAGCGCCTACGCGAGGCAGTTCCTGGGGCAGATGGAGCGGCCGAGCGTGGAGCGGCTGCGGGGGCTATCGCCGACGATCGCGATCGAACAGAAGAGCGCGTCGGGGAACCCGAGGTCGACGGTGGGGACGATCACGGAGATCTACGATTACATGAGGGTGCTGTGGGCGAGGGTGGGGCGGCAGCACTGCCCGTCCTGCGGCAAGGAGGTGCAGCCGCAGACGGCGGAGCGCATCTGCGAGCAGATCCTCGCGCTCGCGGCGGGGACGAGGGCGACGGTGGTGGCGCCGCTGGTGGAGCACCGCAAGGGGGAGTACCAGCGGCTGTGGGGGGAGCTGCAGGGGCGAGGCTTCCGGCGCGTGGTGATCGACGGGGCGGTGCACGGGCTGGAGGATCCGCCGAAGCTGGACAGGAAGAAGAAGCACAGCGTCGGCATCGCCGTGGACCGGATCACCCTGGGGAAGCAGGACCGGGGGCGGATCACCGACAGCATCGAGACCGCGCTGCGGGAGGGCGGGGGGGAGCTGCACCTGCTGGTGGAAGGCGAGGCGGAGGCCAGGCGGTTCAGCCAGGCGCGGGCCTGCTGCGGTCAGGCGTTTCCGCAGCTCGGACCCCAGAGTTTTTCCTTCAACAGCCCGCTGGGGACGTGCCCTGCCTGCCACGGCCTCGGGGAGAACGTGGAGCCCGATCCGGAGCTGATCGTCCCCGACCCGGAGAAGTCGATCCGCGACGGGGCCATCGCGCCGTGGGCCTCGGCGATGGATCGCGGCGAGGGCTGGACCTTCCGGATCATCGACACGATGGCCCGAGAATGCGACGTCGACCTGGATGTGCCCTGGAACAAGCTGCCGAAGAGGAAGCGAGAGATCGTGCTGTACGGGCTGGGGGGGAAGAAGCTCCAGGTGAGCTGGGGCTCGGCCACCAGCGGCAACCACGGCACCTTCGGGGTGCGCTTCGAGGGGGTGATCCCGGCGATGGAGCGGCGCTATCACGAGACGAGCTCGGAGATGGCCCGGGAGCATTACCAGAAGTTCTGCCGCAAGGTCCGGTGCGGGGCCTGCGAGGGGCGGCGCCTCCGCCCGGAGAGCCTGGCGGTGCGGGTGGGAGGCGCCGGGATCGCCGAGGTGACCGGGCGCTCCGTGGACGCGGCGGCGGCGTTCTTCGAGGCGCTGCCGCTCCAGGGGAACGAGCGGCTCATCGCCGAGGGCGTGCTGCGGGAGATCAACGCGCGGCTGGGCTTCCTGAGAAACGTGGGGCTGGGCTACCTGACGCTGGACCGGGCGGGGCCCACGCTGAGCGGCGGGGAGGCCCAGCGGATCCGGCTGGCGAGCCAGCTCGGCAGCGAGCTCTCCGGGGTGATGTACGTGCTGGATGAGCCGAGCATCGGGCTGCACCCGCGGGACAACCGGCGGCTGATCGCCACGCTGGAGCGGCTCCGGGATCTGGGGAACACGGTGCTCGTCGTCGAGCACGACGAGGAGACCATGCTGGCGGCGGACTGGGTGATCGACTTCGGTCCCGGAGCGGGCTCCCAGGGGGGGAAGGTGCTGTTCAGCGGGCCCCCGGCGGAGCTGGTGGCGTCCGTCGGCAGCGTGACCGGCGACTACCTCGCAGGCCGGCGGCGCATCGAGATCCCGGCGCGGCGCCGCGCTCCCTCCGGCTGGATCACCGTGCGAGGCGCCCGCGAGCACAACCTGAAGGGCCTGGACGCGAAGATCCCGCTGGGGGTTCTCTGCGCGGTGACCGGGGTGAGCGGGGCCGGGAAGTCCTCCCTGGTGAACGGGATCCTGCTGCCCGCGCTGGGGCGGCTGCTGCACCGATCCACCGACCCCGTGGGCGCCCACGACCGGATCGACGGGCTCGACGCCATCGACCGGTGCATCGCCATCGACCAGCAGCCCATCGGGCGCATGCCCCGCTCCAACCCGGCGACGTACACCAAGGCGTTCGACCTGATCCGCGAGTTCTTCGCCCAGCTCCCCGAGGCGCGGACCCGCGGCTTCGACGCGGGGCGCTTCTCCTTCAACGTCAAGGGGGGCCGCTGCGAGGGGTGCCAGGGGGCCGGCGTCGTCAAGGTGGAGATGCACTTCCTCGCGGACGTTTACATCACCTGCGAGACCTGCCAGGGAGGCCGCTACAACGCCCAGACCCTCTCGGTGCGCTACAAGGGCCACAGCATCGCCGACGTGCTCGCGCTCCCTGTCTCCGAGGCGCTGGCGCTGTTCGCCAACCACCCGCCGCTGGCCCGCATCCTCCGCACCCTCGACGACGTGGGGCTGGGCTACATGCGCCTCGGGCAGACCGCCCCCACGCTGAGCGGCGGGGAGGCCCAGCGGGTCAAGCTCAGCCGGGAGCTGAGCAAGGCCCAGACCGGGCGCACCCTCTACGTGCTGGACGAGCCCACCACCGGGCTCCACTTCGAGGACGTCCGCCGCCTGCTGGGCGTCCTGGAGCGGCTCGTCGACGCCGGGAACACGGTGCTGGTCGTCGAGCACAACCTCGACGTCATCAAGCGGGCCGACTGGGTGCTCGACCTGGGCCCCGAGGGAGGCCAGGGCGGCGGCCACCTCGTCGCCGAAGGAACCCCGGAGCAGGTGGCCCGCGTCCCGGGCTCCCACACCGGGGTGGCCCTGCGCCCCATCCTGGAGCAGCACCCCTGGCCCACGCGGGGGGACCAGCTCACTTCTTCGGCGCGGTGATCTTGCTGCGGACCACGGCGGGCGACTTCTTCTCCGGGGTCTTCGCGGGAGCCTCCTCCGCGTTGGCAGGCGCGACCACGGCGCTGGTCGGTCGCTCCGCGGTCGCCGCGGCAGGAGCGGTGAGCTGGGCGATCAGGGCCATCGCCGAGCCCACGGCGAAGGCGAGCCCGCCGCCCAGCAGGGAGACCTTCGCGGTCCGCTGCGCCGAGCCGAGCAGCTCGTCCCGCGTCCTGTTCGAGATCAGCAGCTGCCGCCAGTCCGGGGAGGCGATCACCCCCCGGTCCGTGGCCTTGCCGCAGACGTAGAGCCTCGGCTGGAGCGGGAGGAAGGTCTCCTCGACCTCGTAGGTCTCCTCCATCGAGCCGATGCCGGTGGAGATGGTGTAGCGGCCGAACTGGAGGTCCGTCCCCTTGATGCCGGCGAGCAGCCCCACCTTCTTGCTCTCCTTGCGGGAGCGCGTCGGCTCGAAATCCCCCCCCTCGCTGGCCTCGACGAACACCGCCCCGGAGCCGTCGTCCACGCTGAAGGCCGCGGCGACCTTCTGGTCATCCAGATCCTTGGACCGCTCCGCGTCGCCGTCCTTCCAGGAGACCTTGCTCCTGAGGTGGTACCAGAGGCACGCCTCGCCGCTCATCGGGGCGATCACCGGATCGGCGCAGTGCACCGCGCCCTCGACGCTGATGGCCCCCCTGGGCGAGGCGACCTGGAGCCCCCTCGCCGCCGCCTCCCCCGTCTTCACGAAGGGCGCGTCCGCGACCCGACCCGCCTTGATCTTCTGGAAGACCCCCCAGATGATCCCGATGATCCCCAGCGCAACGATGGCCAACCCTGCAGGAGCAAGCATGTCTCTTCCTTGGTTTTTGCGGCTCTCTACCGCGGCTCGCACCCTAACCCTCCCCCTCCCTCTGACAAGGTTGCAGGGTCGCTCACATTGGACAAAAAATATCCGATCAACGAGGGGGTCGCGGTGATCGAGGTGGTGATCGATGGGACGAACTTCGGGGGGAAGACGCCGCTGGTGGAGAGGCTGGTGGAGCGGCTGGAGGCGGACGGGTGGAGGACCTCCACGGCGTCGCCGTACCGAGAGGGCGAGGTGTACGGGCTGTGGGACGACGAGCCGGAGGAGGCAGCCCGGCGGATCGTCGCCCGGCTGAGGGAGCACCGGGAGAAGGCAGAGGAAGCCAGGGCGCAGGTGATCGTGTGGGATCGAGGGTGGCCGACCTGTTTTGTGTCGACGAGGAGCGCGGCGGCGAGGAGGCTCTTCCTGCCGCTGCCGAGGCTGACGTACCTGCTGCTGAACACGGCGGAGGCGACGGCGAAGAAGGTGAAGAAGTACGGGCTGTCGCCGGAGGTCTACCCGTGGATGCACGGACACAGGCTCAGGGATGCGATCCCCTACGAGGAGCTGGCGAGGCTGTTCGCGGACGACCTCCGGGTGTTCCGTCCGACGCTGGAGGACGACCGCTTCGATCTCGACCTGGTAGCAGGGGAGATCGCGGCGGAGGTGGCCGCCGAGCGGGGGTAGCTCAGGCGGTCGGCGCGGTGTCGAACCAGCGCTTCACCTCGGGCTTGAGCCAGTAGAGCAGCAGCGGGATGTTGACGATCCAACTGAGGCAGTTCGACAGGAGGCCGACGCCGAGGATGACGATGCCGACGACGTGCATCCAGGGGCGGCGCGGGGAGAGGACGCCGAGGAGGTGGGAGAAGAAGCCGAGGGTGCCCATGGCGGAGAGCACGAGCCAGAAGCCAAACCCGCCGCTGGCGCGCTCGCGCACCATCACGTAGACGCCGAGGAGGGCGGAGCCGAGGCCAGAGAGGGAGACGAAGCCGGCGTAGAGGCGGAAATAGAAGACGACCTGAGGCTCCCCCTCGTCGGCGGGGGTGTGCCCCGGGGGGAGGGCGGCGCTGTAGATGCGAGGAGGCTGGGGCTGGTCCATCAGTCCTCGGGCCAGTCGACCTCGCTCTCGCCCATGGTCCGGTAGGTCTTGTCGATGTGGGTCATCAGGTCGAGGAACCAGCTCTCCAGCTTGCCTCCGGTGGCGCGGGGGCTGTCGGCGTAGAAGGTGCCGCGGATGCACTCGGGGGAGCCGTCAGGGCCGAGGCGGCAGCGGCCGTCGACGTACACCAGGATGGCCTTGCCGAGCCGGGTGGCCGAGCTATCGAGCCCCTGGTTCATCCAGGAGCCGAGGAAGATGATCGCGGCGCTCAGATCCTCGGGGGACTGCCCGTAGCCATGGAGCATGTAGATCACCGGGTAGCGCTCGTTCTGCTGATCCTTGTGGGCGTAGCCGGGGGGGAGGTTGATGGCGACGGGGCCGACACGCCCGCGGCTGTCCTTGAACTCGAAGGTGCAGGCACCCTTGATCTCGCAGTCAGAGGCGCCCGGCGCCGGGTCGTTGAGGGCCTTGTCCACCAGGGTGCGGGGGGCATCGGGCCAGCGCTGGCTGATGTAGTAGATCGAGCTCTGGAGGCGCGCGGTCAGCTCCAGCGGGTTGCCGACGTGCTGGCCCACGCCCTCGTCCAGGTCGAGCTTGGTGGGGTCGATGGCGCCGTAGCGCATCAGCACCGCGGAGGGGAGGTGATCCCAGAACATGTTCTCCGGGGAGAACAGGTTGGGCTTGTCCGGGTTCTGCCCGGGGAGCGTCGGCGGCCGGGAGTAGTAGGCCACGGTCCGCCCGCGGGCCGCGTAGGTCCCGGCGAGGTGCTGGCCTGCGGTGGCGAAGTTGAAGAGATCCCGGTAGCCGCCGTCCACCCACAGGTCGAGGCGCTTGAGGGCCTTGTCGTCGAGAGGCCCCGCCGGCGGGGTGCTCCACTGGCGGACGGCCGAGTGGGCGTCCTGGTTCCAGAAGTTCTGGAGGCCCTTGCTCGCGGTGAACTTTCCGTCGCCCTCGCCGATGTCGTAGGGGCTGTCCTTGGTGTCCGCGACGCCGTCGAGGCCCACGTCCTCGAAGGGCTCTCCCTGCTGGTAGCGCCCGTCGTTCTCGGTGCCGGTGGGGTTGTACTGGGGATCGTAATCATCGCCGGCGGGGTCTTCGTTGACCCCGGGCTGGTAGCCAGGCTCCTGGGAAGAGGGGACGCCGTCTTCGCCGACGTCGCTCCAGGGCTCGTGCCCCTGGATGATCACGGGCTCATTCAGGTCGCGCTGGCCGTTGCCGTTGTAGTCGACGGCCAGGGCCAGATCGAGGGGGGAATTTCCGGTGCCGGTCCACTGGTTGGAGTAGGGGGATTTGCTCTTGTCCTGGGGTCCGCCGTCGCAGAAGGTGATGACGGGCCACTTGCCCTTGGGGTTGAAGCGGCCGTCGTAGAACTTCTCCAGGACCTGGGTGTGCTTGCAGCGGGCGGCGCCGCACTTGTTCTGGAGCTCCTTGAGCTTGGCGGCGTTGGGCTCCTTGCCGGTGGCCTCGACGACGACGGAGCAGTCTCCGTCGGGGAGGTCGCCGCGGACGGCGGGGTGGTTGGGGTCGATGCCGGGGGCGAGGTGCTCGGCGTTGGGGGCCTTGTTCTCGCCGTTGGGGTTGCCGTACATCAGGGCGAGGTCCCGGAAGATCTGGGTGTAGTCCCCCCGGGAGAAGGAGCCTCCGTTGCCTTCCCGGGGGTACTCGTACCACCAGGCGTTGAAGCTGGACGGGTGCTCGTAGGGGTCGCGGGGGACCGGGAGGGGAGCGAAGCCCTGGGGAGGGTTCTCCCCGTCGTTCGGCAGGAACCCGGCGACGTGGTTCTTCTCGATGTGGTCGAGCATGTACGTCCAGTCGACGGGCCCGCCGAGGGGGGCGAGGACGTCGAACTTGTCGTGGTGGCGCATGCCGAACATCGCCGTCCCGCCGCCGCCCATGGAGACGCCGATCAGCGCCTTGTGGGTCAGCTTCCGCTTGAAGGTGCGGGTGCCGGCGTCCGGGGCGATCACCGCCTGGTACGTCCCCAGCCGCGGCGCCAGGAAGCTCAGCACCCAGCCTCCGCCGGCGGCCTGCTCCAGCCGCATGTCCGCCACCGGGATCAGCCGCGGCTTCTTGAACGCAGGCCCCGAGTAGGCGACCCGCACGTGGCGCATCGTGGCCTTCTCCGGGAGCAGCGCCGGGTTGATGGGGATGGCCATGGGCAGCTCCCTCGGGAAGCGCTTGGCCTCGGGGCCGAAGGTCACCGCGGAGCCCAGCGCCGTGTACCCCTCGGGCACGATGTCCGCACCGCAGCTCACCGTCGCGTCGAAGGCCTCCACCTTCCACAGCGTCGGCGACGCCACCTGGGTACCCTCCACGACGGTCTGCGCCGGCTGGTCCGCACGCTCCTGGAGCCCGAGGAACGCCCCCTTGAGCGCGGCGCTGCCCCCCAGCTTGCCTCCCGGCGTCACCTTCCCGGACTCGGAGCCGGTGCAGCTCGGCTTGGTTGTGTCCAGCACCTCGATCGGCAACGAGATGGACGCCTCCTTCTCCGCGAGGGTGAAGCTCGCCTCCAGCGTCGTCTGCCCCGCCGCCACCCCCTTGATCTCCACCTCGATGGTGGGGTGTCGCAGGTCGATCCTGGCGACCCCCGAGGCACCCCCCACCTGCGCGGGGATCGCCCCCCCGAGGCTCCCGATCTGCGCCTTGCTCCCGTCCGTCAGCTTGATCTCCACCGGAACCCGCACACACACGTCCGGCTGGGCCAGCAGTTTCACCGTGCGGCTCTGCCCCACCGCGACGAACACCCGCGCCTCGGTCGCGCTCAGCTCGGGCCTGGGGTTCTCGTCCGCGCAGAGCTCGCCGGGGTGCAGCTCGGGTAGCGGCGGCTCTCCCCCCTCGCCGCCGGCCCCGCCGCCGCCCCCCGCTCCGCCGGCGTTCTGCACGCTCGCCCGGGTTTCGTTGTCGTCACAGGCCAGCGGGAGGCAAGCCACCGACGCCAGGAGGACCAGCGGGACGGCTCGAAGCAAGAGGGAGGTTCGCATCGCGCGCCATCATACGCTTCCCCACCCCGGCGCGGTCCGGAACCTCGTCATTTTTGCGTCCATCCGGTGCCCTCCGCGATCCACAATGCTCCACCAGACGCACCTACGCTGCCACACATTTCCCTCCCTCTGGAACCTTCATGGCCCTCGTCTCCTCCCTCGCGGAACAGATCGAGGCCCCCGCGCCGGACGAGCTGCTGGTGGTGGTGGGGCCGACGGCCTCCGGCAAGACAGCGCTGGCCATCGAGCTGGCGCGGCGCTTCCACGGGGAGGTGGTCGGCGTGGACAGCGTGCAGGTCTATCGTCGCTTCGACCTGGGTAGCGGCAAGCCCACCGCATCCGAGCTCGCCCAGGCGCCGCACCACCTGATCGACTGCGCCGACGCCCACGCGCCGCTCAACGCGGGCTCCTTCGCGGCGCTCGCCCACGAGGTCATCGCGCAGATCCGGGAGCGCGGCAGGGCGCCTATCCTGTGCGGCGGGACGTTCCTGTGGGTGAAGGCCATCCTGACGGGGCTGATCGAGGTTCCCCCGGCGTCCCCGGAGATCCGGCGGCGTCACCAGGAGCAGATCGAGGCGCACGGGCGGGCCGCGCTCCACGAGGAGCTACGCCGCGTCGACCCGGCGATGGCTGCGCAGATCGATCCGAACAACGCGGTTCGTGTCAGCCGGGCCCTGGAGGTCTTCGAGCTGACTGGCGAGCGCATGAGCGACCTTGTCGCGCGCCACCAGGCCCAGGCGCCGCGCTACCGGGCGCGGCTCCTCGGGATCCGCTGGCCCCGGGAACTGCTCGCCGCACGCATCGCCCGCCGCACGGCCCGGTGGCTGCAAGAGGGCTGGATCGACGAGGTGCGGCGGCTGGTGGAGGACGGCTACGGGGCGACGCGCCCCATGGGGAGCGTCGGATACCGTCAAGTCCTCGACCGCATCGAGGGGCGCCTGGCGCCGGCCCTGCTGGAGGACTCCATCAACCAGGCGACCCGGGTGTTCGTGCGGCGCCAGATGACCTGGCTCCGGGATGAGCCGGTGCGCTGGCTCGATCAGGTCCCCAGCGACATCGACTGATCGATCAGGTCTCCAAAGGAGGAGCTGGCCTCGACCTTGCGCTCTGCGGTCACGAAGGAGGCGACCTGGACAACCTCGTGGCGACTCGTCGCCCCGCTGACCGTGGCCGCGAGGGACTCGGCGAACGACAGCAGCGTATCGAAGTTTGTGGCAGCTTCGGCGGGGGGCACGGGGAGAGAACGAGCCGTCGCCGTGATCGGTGCAAGCATCGGTTTGGATTCCTCGGGGGCGGGGGGGGTTGGCGTCGCAGCCGCAGGCTCGCCACCGGGGGCCTGCGCTGCCTC
>CAZSDX010000070.1:0-18306 GCA_964605685.1 uncultured Polyangiaceae bacterium | reverse complement strand
TCGGCCAGCGGCGCGGGGCGGCTCCTCTGCTGGACCGGCTCGCGGCCACGGGCGACGGCGACCACCTTGTGGCCGCGGGAGAGGAGCGCCTCGGCGACGTGGCGCCCCAGGAAACCGGTGGCCCCGGTGACAAGGAATCGGCTCATGGTTGCACCAGGTTGAAGACCCGCTGGAAGGTGATGAGCAGCGAGGGGTCGTTGGTCTTGATGGTGCCCGAGAAGAACTCGGGGGGGGAGGGGGTGTAGCCCTCGCGGACGATGCGGGAGAACATCTCCACGTTGGTCTTGAGCACGCAGTCGGCGCTGCCTCCGCTGGGCTTGCCGTTGGCGACCTTGCAGTCGCTGGGGCTCACCTGCACGGTCCACTTGGCCTCCGCGTCCTCGCCGAGGGTGAAGTAGTAGCTCACCGGCTTGTCGAGCACGCCCGGCTGGAAGCGCCTCTCCAGCTCCTCGAAGAGGAGCACCGCAGGGTGCTTGCGGGGGGCGTCGTCGAAGTCGGCCGGGGCAGCAGAGCGCAGATCGAGGGCGCCGCCGTCCCGGAGCGCCTCGACGGCGCGCTGGGCGATGAGCGCCACCCGCCGCGCTGCCTGGGCGGGCTTCAGCCCCGCGGTGAGGCGCCGGAGCTGGTCGATCTCCAGGGGCGGGCCGATGCGGGCCACCAGGTCCCGCTTCGTCGGGATCTTCGACTTCTTCGGCATCGCCTCGTAGGTGCCTCCGAGGTACACCGGCAGCAGGTCGATGTCGTGGTGGAGCGCCAGGTGGCCGACGGCGCCCTTGAACTCCCGGAGCTGACCGTCGGGGCTCCGCGTCCCCTCGGGGAAGATCAGCACCGTCTTCCCCTGGTCGATGAGCTGCCCCACCTCGCGGAGGGTCTCCCGCAGGTTGCCCCCGCGGTCGAGCGGCGCCAGGTTGGTGAAGTTCTCCACCACCGCGCGCCGCACCTCGCTGGACTCGAAGAAGTAGTCGCGGGCCGCCAGCGCGACCAGCTCCTGCCCGTAGCTGCCCAGCGCGTACTTGGTCAGCCCCATGTCCAGGTGGCTCGCGTGGTTGGCCACCACCAGCGTGTTCCGGTTGTGAGGGATGAAGCTGCGGCCGGTCACCCGGGTGTTCATCACGTCGCTGTAGAACCGCTGCTGGAGCAGCGCGATGGCGGTCTTCGCTGTGGTGCGCACCGCCTCCGGGAGCACCACCGACGCCTTCTCCTCCTCCTCGTCCCGGACGATCTTCCGGGAGGGCGCCGCGTCCACGTCCAGGGCCTGCTCCAGCTCCGCCACCGTGCCCGAGGAGGCCACCGCCGGGGCCACCTTGCGCCCCGGCAGCGCCGCCTCCAGCGAGGCCACCAGCTCCATGCTCATCAGCGAGTCGAGGCCCAGGTCCTCCCGGAGCCGCAGCCCGCCGTGCATCTCCGCCTCGCTCTTCCGGGCGATGGCCGCGACCGCCGCCCGCACCGCGGAGCCACCGCCCTTGCCCTTCTCGCCGGGGCGAGGGGCCGCGGCGGTCACCAGCCGCTCCACCAGCGCCCGCACCTCGCCGCGCTTGACCTTGCGGGTGGAGGTCCGGGGGAGCTTCTCGTCGTGGAGCAGCACCACCGGGGGCTGGAGCGCGGTCGGCAGCTTCGCGATGGCCGCCCGCAGGTTCTTGCCGGCGCGCTCCCGGGCTTCGAGGAAATCCTCCGTGGTGGGCGGGTCTTCCCCCCGGTCCCGCGGGCGCTCGGGGACCGCCAGGCACGCCGCCCGCTCGCCGCCCCGGGGGTCGGTGATCCCGAGGATGCACAGCTCGGTGATGCCCTCCACCTCCCCGAGCATCCGCTCCACGTCGTCGGGGTAGATGTTCTCCCCGTTGGCGCCGACGATGACGTCCTTGCTCCGGCCCACCAGCGACAGGCGCCCCTTGCGGTCGATCTTGCCGAGGTCGCCGGTGTGGAGCCACCCGTCCTCGTCCAGCGTCCGGGAGGTGGCCTCCGGGTTGTCCGCGTAGCCCGCCATCACGTTCGGGCCGCGGGCCAGCACCTCCCCCACGCCGTTGGCGTCTGGTGACGCGATCTTGATCTCGACGCCGGGAACTGGCTTCCCCACGTTCCCCGCCTTGGCTCCCGGAGCCGCCTTGGCCACGGTGAGCACCGGCGCCGCCTCGGTCAGTCCGTAGCCCTCCGCCAGCGGGAGCCCCAGCCCCTCGAAGAGCCTGGCGGTGTCCGGCGACAGCGCCGCGCCCCCGGAGATCAGGTAGCGGAGGTTGCCGCCGAAGGCCTGGTGGACCCGGCCAAAGAGGGCGCGCCCCACGTTGAGCCCCAGCTTTTCCCCCAGGAGCCGGTTGAGCTGGAGGGCAAGGTCAAAGGTGACCTCGGCCGCGGGACCGAGCTCCCGGACCTCGCCGGTGATCCGCCGCTCTAGGAGCTGCCAGAGGGCGGGGACGCCCACCATCGCCGTCACCCGGGACTCGCGCATCGCCGCCGAGAGGCGCTCGGAGGAGAGCTCGTCCAGGTAGATGACCCGGGCCCCCCGGGAGAACGGCAGGAGGAAGCCGCAGGAGAACTCGAAGGTGTGGTGGAGGGGTAGCACCGACAGCACCCGGTCGCCGCTGGTCAGCGGGAAGACCGGGGCCAGCGCCGCCAGCATGGCGCAGAAGTTCTTGTGCGAGAGCATCACGCCCTTGGGGGTGCCGGTGGTGCCCGAGGTGTAGATGACGCTGGCGAGTTCGTCGCCGGTGAGGGCGGGGCGAGGTGGGGGCGGGGGCGCGCCGTGGAGGTCGGAGACCTCGTGCAGATCGAGGCGAACGACGCCGGGGACCGAGGCCAGCGCCTCGCGCCCCGCCTTGTCGAGGAAGGCGTCGTCGCAGATCAATACCTTGGCCCCGGAGGCCCGGAGGAGGTTGGCCGCGGGGCCCGCCTCCAGCGCCGCGTCCACGGGGACGACGGTGGCGCCGGCCCGGAGCACGCCGAGGTAGGCGATGGGCCAGTCGGGGTGGTTCTGGGCGCCCAGCATCACGCGGCTGCCCGGGGCGATCCCGAGGGCCGCGAGGCGTCCGGCTGTCGCCTCGGCGCGGGCCAGCACATCCCGGTAGGTGATCCGGGTGAAGCCGTCGCCTTCGAAGCGCTGGAAGGCCACGGCGAGGTCATGGCGCTCGGCCATCTCCTCGGCGAGGCAGAGCAGGTCCTCGTAGGCGCGGAGGGGGTTCTGGGGGCGCTCCAGCTTGGCGTCGATCTCGGGCCAGACCCACTTCTCCAGGCCCGCGATCTGGACGTCGAGCAGGTAGTGGCGCCACTCGATCCGCTCCGGTGCCCAGTCGATGAGGGCGCGCTCCTTGTCGTCGAGCCTCGCGACGGAGTGGCGGATGTTGGCGGAGACGAAGTGGTACTCGGTCTCCGCCATGAAGGGGATGTAGAGCTCCCAGATCTCGCCGTTGCGCCGGGCGATCTTGGCGTAGGAGGAGAGTAGCCCTGCCACCGGCTTGGTGACCGCTGCTGCTGGCCCGATCCCTGCCTTGCGCAGCAGCTTCGAGAGGCTCTCCGCTGCGTCGGCGATGGCCGGGGCACCGTGCTGGTAGAACTCGGGGACGGTGACCGGCGTGGGCTCGATGTGGGCGGCGATGTAGTTCCAGATCGGGTTGCCCTTGCCCTTGTCGAGGAAGTGCCTCCGTTTGTAGAGACCGCTTAGCTCGATGAGCCGGTGCATGGTCAGCGGGCTCGTGTCGCTGCTGCCCAGGTGGTAGACCAGCTTGTGCGTCCCTTCGAGGAGCTCCGCCAGCGCCACGATCATGCCGCCGGCGACCATGTCGACGGGGATGACGTCGAGCACCGTCCGCTCGTTGGTTGGCACCTGGAGGTGGCCCCGCATGATCAGGTAGATCAGCGGGCCCATGGTGTTGATCCCCTCGTTCCACGCGGGGAAAGGGAAGCTCATGGAGCTCTCGATGACCGTCGGCCTCACCAGGGTGCACCGCAGCCCCGAGGCCACCAGGATCTGCTCCCCGATGCTCTTGGTGTAGGTGTAGATGTTGGTCCAGCCCCAGTGGATCGCCCGCTCCTTGCCGGCCTCGATCAGCCGCTCCTCCTCGAAGCGGCGGCGCACCCGGTCCAGCTCGTCGTCCAGCGCCTTGCCGTGGGTGGGCTCGCCCTTGTCCAGCAGCTTGCGCCGCGCCTGGTCCAGGAAGTAGCTCCGGCGGTAGGCGTCGTTGGCCCGGTGCCGCACCTGGTTGACGATGTCCAGGCACTCCTCGATCTCTCGCTCCGGCGACCAGTGAACAGCTTCCAGCTCTCCCATCTTGGGGAAGGGCCGGTCCAGGGGGTTCTCCTCGTCGATTTGACCGTTGCGGTAGCCGGCCACGTAGGCGGTGCTGGTGTGGAGCACCGGCACGTCCCCCAGCGCCTTCGCCAGGTCGACCAGGTTCTTGACGCCGAAGGCGTTGGCCAGCAGCGCCTCGTCCAGCGGTGGATGAAAGTCCACGACGCCGGCGACGTTGACCACCGCGTTGACCTGACCCTTGAGGCGCCCGATCAGCTCCTCGGAGCAGCCGCAAAGCGGCCTGGATACATCGGCGTCGATGGCCTCCACCTTGTCCCGGAGGAACTGCTCGTAGGCGCCGTGGGTGGCCGCCCGCAGCGGGTCGAAGGGGAGGCTGGAGGCGATGTCCGCCCAGAAGCGGGTCTCGCTGCTGGCGCCCTTCTTGGAGCGGACCACCAGGTAGATCTTCCCCACGTTGGGGAAGTGGGTGAGCAGCATCGAGAGCCAGACCTTGCCCAGGAACCCGGTGCCGCCGACGACGAACAGCCGGGCCCCGTCGAGGGTGCGGGCCAGGCTCAGGGGCTTGGGGTCGTTCATCACGGCTCCTTGGCGGCGCCGTTGGCCGCCGGGGCGGGGGCAGGGGGCGATGGTGGGGCAGGGGCGGGCGGGAGGCTCACGTCGGCCATGACGATGGGGGGGATCTTGAGCAGGGTGATCTCCGGAGAGGATGGGGCGGTGTCCCGGGCCATGCGGAGCGCCTCGGCCATCGTCGGGGCGGTCTCGTAGCCCAGCAGCCTCGGGATGTACTCGTTGTCGGCGCCCACGACGATGATGCGTCCGACGTGCTGGCGGCCCGCCTCACCCCAGTACCACATGAAGAAGGGGTGCACCGGGTGGTAGGCGTTGCCGTAGCGGTAGGCGGCGAGGTACGCGGGGTTGGCGGCGAACTTCGCCTCGTAGCGCCGGTGGAGCTCCAGGGCGTCGCGGGTCTCCGGGAGCAGTCGGTGGACGAAGTCGATGTACGGGAGGTGGTGGTCCCGGTCGAACTTGTCGGTGCAGGGGTGGGTCACGATCATCGTGCCGCCCTTCTTCACCAGCGGGTTGTTCCGGTACATGTTGAACATGTACCCCTGCACCATCACCTGCACGAGCAGCGGGTTGAGGAACGAGTTGACGTTGTAAGGGGAGATGTAGGGGACGCCGCAGACGAGGATGTCCGCCTGGCCGGTCACCGGCACCACGTACTGCTCGAAGCAGCGCTTGAGGGTCTGGGCGTGGACCGCCTCGGTCTCCCCGGCGAAGACGCCGGTCAACTCGTAGGGGGAGGGGACCCGGTGGAAGACGAACTCCCGGGCGTCAGCGGGCGTGTGGTCGAGGGTGAAGATCAGGGCCTTGAGGGCGCTCTTCTCCGAGGGGGTCAGCTCATCCTCGTTCTTCGCAAGGAAGGAGAGGGGCCGGTCGAACATCCGGTTGTTGATGGTGGTCTCGATGGTGAACACGTTGAGGTGCTTGTTGGCCACGCGCCCCTGGCGCTCGACCACCGTGTTCAGCTCGCTGGACTTCGGGTCCATGTAGCTGTGGCACTTGCGCATCACCCTCGGGTTGTGGTGGGCCTTGAGGCTCTCGTAGCCGCAGAGCCCCACCGCCACCGACTTGTGCCCGCCGTCCATGGGGACGAGGTTCAGGTTGACGTAGATGACGAGGTCGCTGTCGACCGCACGCTTGTTGAGCACGACCCGCTCGCCCAGGTCGGTCTCCCCGACGAAGGCCATGTTCTTCAGGTCCTCCGCGTCGTGGTTGTAGAGCTTCTTCGGCCAGTAGGCGTCGAAGATCTTCTTGCCGACGATGTGCTTGACCTCCTCGCCGGTCATCTTCCGGTGCACGCTGGTAGCGATGATCATCTCCACGTCGTCGACGCCGTGGTCCGCGAGGAGCTGGAGCACGATGGTCAGCACCCGCTCCCGCACGTCCGGCGCCTTCATCGGCGGCAGCGGCAGCGAGATGTCGTCGATGGCGATGGTGACCTTCATCCCGGGGCGCAGCTTCGCGTAGAGCGGCTCGCTGTTGTACGGGTGGTTGATCGCGTAGCGGATCGCCGCGTCCGGGTCCTTCAGGCCCGTCAGCGGGGGCTTCGAGTAGATCACCCGGGTGCCGACCGGGAGGTCGACCTCCACGAGGCGGTCTCCGGAGAACAGAACGCGCGGGGCGCTTCGCTTGTCGAGGGTAACGACGCAGGGGTGGGTCACGGCGGTCAATCCAGTCGTAGAACGGGCCAGTGGTAGGCGCGCGCCAGGCGCTCGAGGGCAGGTTCGGGGTTGATGGCGATCGGCTGGCCGACCACCGACAGCATGGGGACGTCCGAGTAGCTATCCGAGTAGGCGAAGCACTCGTCGAGGTCGTGGCCGTGGGCGCGGGCGTGATCCCGGATCACCCGGGCCTTCTCCGGCCCCGCGATCACCGGCCTCAGCAGCTTCCCGGTGCAGTAGCGCTGGTGGATCTCCAGCCGGTTGGCGATCACGTGCGTCGCCCCCAGGTACGCCGCCAGCCGGTCCATCAGCACGTCCAGCGCCCCCGACACCAGCACCACGTCGTGCCCCTCGTCCCGGCACCGCTGCACCAGCTCCTTCGCCCTCGGGTACAGCGCCTTCTTCAGCACCTTATCGAAGGCCTCGTCCGCCAGCAGCAGCAGCCGGTCCTCCGACGTCCCCTCGTAGAGGCTGTAGAGCATCTCGTTGAAGGTGCGCCGGTCCTTCAGCTCCGCCAGCGCCATCGCCGGCGCGTTCGCCAGGCCCCGCGCCAGCCGCCCCAGCGAACGCAGCGGCGTCGCCTGGTTCACCATGTAGAACAGCGTCGGGTGGATCAGGTTGGTTTTTACCAGCGTTCCGTCGACGTCGAAGTAACTGGCAGGCACGAGCGGGCATCCTCTCTACGGGCTCCGGCTCCCTGGCGGCGGGGGGACCAACTCTCCCCGACCGCAGGGACCCTGGGGGCGCAGGCGGCCCGAAGGCCGACAGGGGCGGCTACATACCCCAGCGGCTCCCCTGGACGCAAGGCGCCGTTGTTCCCCAGGAAACCCCGCGAAATCCCCTTCGCGCTGCGTAAACGCCCGCTCAGCGCCGGGGCTCGCTCATGCCCAGCTCGGTCATCCGTAGCTTCAGTCCCCGGACGGAGATCTTCAGCTCCCGGGCCATCTGCTCGATGTCCCCCCCGGTCTGCTGCTGCGCCGCCTCGATCGCCTCCCTCGGGATGTCCTTCGGGCGGCTGATGCCCAGCTCCCTCAGCCACTTGTCCAGGGTCGTCCGGGAGATCCCCAGCGCACGGGCCACCCGGTGCTGGATGTGATCGTGCGCCTCCATCTCCCGGATCAGGTCCGCCTCCGTCAGGTTCCGCGCCGGGATCGGCTCCCCCGACGGCGGCGACGGCGGCGAGCTGCTCGACGGTCCCCGCAGGCTCTCCGGACCCCTCGGCGGAGGCTCCTGCGGGGGCGCCCGGAACTCCCCCTTCTGCCGGTTGAGCGCCGCCACCGCCGCCGCGTACTTGTCCAGCTCCCGGACGTTCCGCGCCCAGTCCCGCCCCAGCAGCTTCAGGAAGAAATCCATCGGCACCGGCGCCTGCTGGGCCCCCGGATCCGTCACCAGCCGGGCCAGCGGGGGCTCCGCTCCCCCCGCCGCCTGCGCGTCCTCGGCGATGCGCTGCTGGAGGAAATGCACGAAGAGCCGCGGTACGTCGTCCCGCCGCTCCCGCAGCGGTGGAACCCGGATCGCCGGCCCCTCGATCCGCGAGTACAGGTCCGCCCGGAACCTCCCCGCCTCCACCTCTTCCGCCAGATCCCGGTTGGTCGCCGCCACCACCCGCACGTCCACCGGCCGCTCCTGGGTCTCCCCCACCGGCCTCACCTTCCGATCCTGGAGCACGCGGAGCAGCTTCGCCTGCATCGCCAGCGGCATCTCCCCGATCTCGTCCAGGAACAGCGTCCCTCCCGCCGCGGACCGGAACAGCCCCTCCTTGGCCGCCAGGGCCCCGCTGAACGCCCCCTTGGCGTGGCCAAAAAGCTCGCTCTCCAGCAGCGTCTCCGGCATCGCCGCGCAGTTCACCACCAGAAACGGCCCCTTCCGCCGCCGGCTGGCCTCATGCAGCGCCCGGGCCACCAGCTCCTTGCCCACCCCCGTCTCCCCGTGCACCAGCACCGTGTCCCCCGCGTCCGCCAGCGCCCGGATTTGCCCCCGCAGCCCCACCATCGCCCGGCTCTCCCCCACCATCCCCAGATCCGTCCCCACCACGTCCAGCGGTCGGCAGGTGCATAGCAGCAGCACCCGGTCCCCGATGGCCACCAGGCTCCCCGACGGCACGAAACCGGGCCCCTCCCCCAGCAGCGTCCCGTCCAGGGCGTAGCGCCGCAGCTCTCGCCTCGACTCCGCCTCCTGCCGGATCTCGAAGCCTCCTCGCCCCTGCACCCACCGGAGCGCCAGCTGCTTCCGGCTGACGCACGGATCCTGCAGCGGGCGGGCGTCCCCCCAGCCCACCACCCGGAAGGTCGGGGTCTCCCGGCCCACGATCACCTCCTGCCTCGCGTGCTCGCTCCGCGCGCTGCCCAGCACCGCCCGCGCCCCGACCCGCCGCAGATCAGGGTGGAACAGGATCTCGACCACCACCGCGTCGTCGATGTCTACCGAGCCGCTGCGGGAGCGAAGAACTTCCGGATCGAGGGTCTCATCCGATGGCATGACCTGGCGTGAGCCTAGCGGTCCTGGCGCCCCTCGCCAACAGCCCTACGCGGCCCCCACGGCCCAAGAAAAACATGGTACCTTGTCCCGTCATGGTCCCGCGCCCCTGGCCCCTCGCCTTGCCCCTCCTCCTTGCCTGCTCCGAGGAGCGCCCCGGGCCCATCAGCGAGCCCAACGCCCCCCTCGTCGGCTCCCCCGGCGCCGGCGGAAGCCAGGGGGGCAGCGTCGGTGCCCCCGACGACCCCGCCTCCGGCGCCTTCCTCGCCGTCGGTGACAAACTCAGCCCTGACCTCGCCTGGCAGGGCTACGCCCCCGGCAGCGACGAGCTGGGCCTCCTCCCCCTCGCGGACTTCCACGACCCCACCGGCGCCCTCGGGATCCGCGCCCTCCTCATCACCGAGGGCCAGGCCGACTGCGCCCCCTGCGTCGCCGAGGCCAAGGACCTCACCGCCAAGATGAACGGAAAATGGAAGGACCGCGGCATCCGGGTCCTCCAGCTCCTCGTCTCCGACGCCAAGGGCAACCCCGCCTCCGGCCCCGTTGCCCTCGCCTGGCGCTCCAAGACCAAGGCCTCCTGGCCCATCGGCCTCGACCCCGGCTTCACCTTCGCCCAGGTCGGAAACAACCCCTTCCCGGTTCAGGTCGTCGTCGACCCCAGGACGCTCACCATCGTCGCCCGCATCGAGGGCTACCGCGCCGAGCTCCCCGAGGTGGAAGCACTGGCAGAAAAAAACCAGTGAACCATCCCCAAGGGCTGCAAAATTCCACCCCCACCGTGGTCACCCCGTCCCTCGGCGGGTGGTGAGGCGTCGGCTCAGCCGGATTACCTAAAACTCCAGAAAATTTCGATTTTCTTCGGGTAAGTGAAGGAAGGGACAGGTGGCACAAAAGCTGTAAGTTCAACGTTTCATGAACAACACGGTCCGTCGGATGATGGCAGCGGGGGCGGTGCTGGTGGTGATGGGGGGGGCGGCGTTCGGATGCGCAGATGCGGGGGGCGTGGACGACCACGAGCACGAGGGGGAGGGCGAGCTGGACCCCGGTGGGGTGGAGCAGGGATCCGAGGAGCTGATCTCGTCGGTCAACTGCAAGGAGCGCACGGACACCGCCTACACCAGCGGCGTCGCGTCGAAGATCCAGGTGATCGAGATCGGGGGCAAGCCCACGTCGAAGGCGACGGGGCATGCGTTCTTGAAGATGCAGAAGGCGGCCCACGAGGCGGGCGTCTACCTGGCCATCACCAGCGGCTTCCGTACCATGGCGGAGCAGCAGTACCTCTACAACTGCTACCTCACCAAGAAGTGCAACAACGGCAACCTGGCGGCCAAGCCTGGCTACAGCAACCACCAGAACGGCATCGCCTTGGATCTCACCACCTCCACCTGGCTCGCCAACAACGCCAGCAAGTACGGCTTCGTCCGCACCGTCCCCAGCGAGCCGTGGCACTACGAGTACGTCAACGGCAAGGACCCGGGCGGCCCCTGCAGCGCCCCCACCAGCAAGCTCACCTGGGTCTCCCCCAAGGCCGGCGGCTGGTACAAGAACGGCATCTGGTTCAAGGTCAAGCCCACCGATGCCAAGGTGACCCGGGTGGTCTACTGGGCCGGCGGCTACAAGCTCGGAGAATCCTCCGACAAGAGCCAGGACTTCGCCGTCCGCTACACCTTCAACGTGCTGGGCGAGCGCACCGTCAGCGCCGTCGCCTTCGACAGCAGCAACAAGGAGCTGGCCGAGGAGTCCGTCACCTTCCGTGTCGAGCCCTTACCCCGCTCACCCCAGGCGCCCGGCGACGTGCTCCGCCAGCGCCAGGCTGGCCGTCAGCCCCGGCGACTCGATCCCGAACAGGTTGATCAGCCCCGTTACCCCGTGTTCCTCCGGCCCGTCCACGCGGAAATCCGCCGCTGGCTCCCCGGGGCCGTGGATCTTCGGCCTCACCCCGCTGTAGCCCGGCTGCAGCGCTCCCTCGGGAAGCCCCGGCCAGTAGCGCCGCACCTCCTCGTAACAGGGCGCAGCCCGCGCCGGATCCACCCCGTAGTCCAGCCGATCCGGATCCTCCTCGGGGAGCCACTCCAGATCCGGCCCGAAGCGCGCCTGACGGCCCAGATCCAGGGTCAGGTGGGTACCGAGAGACCCCGGCGGCGGGATCGGGTAGATCAGCCGGGAGAACGGCGAGGGGCCCGCGAGGGTGAAGTAGGTCCCCTTGGCGTGGCGGGGTTGCGGGAGGCGCTCCGGAGGCAAGCCGGCGATCCGCCGTGCCAGCGGGATCGCGTGGAGCCCGGCGGCGTTCACCACCGATCCCGCCAGCACGTCCCCCTGGACCGCGTCGCTCTCCGGATCGACGACGCGCACCCGTAGCCCCCCGGAGGTCGGCTCCAGCTCGCTCACCCGGGAGGCCAGCGCCACCGCGCCCCCGGCGCGCTCCAGATCCCTCCGGAGCGCCGCCAGGAATCCGTGGCTGTCGAGGATCCCGGTGGTGGGCGACAGCAGGGCGGCAAAGCACCGGAGGGCGGGCTCCAGGCGGCGGGCCTGCTCCGCCGAGAGCTCCTCGACCGGCGCCCCGTTGGCCCGGGCCCGCGCCGCCAGGGAGGCCAGCGCAGCGAGCTCCTCCGGGCGGGTGGCGACCACCAGCTTGCCGCAGCGCCAGAAGGCCACGCCGCGGGCCTCGCAGTAGGCGTAGAGGCGCTCGCGCCCCTCGACGCAGAGCCGCGCCTTGAGGGAGCCGGTCGGGTAGTAGAGCCCCGCGTGGATCACCTCGCTGTTGCGGGAGCTGATCCCGGTGCCGATGGCCCGCTCCTTCTCGAGCACGACGACCTCCCGGCCTCGCAGCGCCAGGGCGCGACCCACCGCCAGCCCCACCACGCCGGCGCCGATCACCAGCGCGTCGACGCGGTCCATCGAACGAGGAGGTCAGCAGCGGGGCACGGGGGGAGAGACCTCACCCCCCAACCCCCTCTCCCTGAAGGGCAGAGGGGGAGCACCCACAGCCCACGAGGGCCCAGAAATGCCAGGCTTCCTCTCCCCTCTCTGCCCTTCAGGGAGAGGGGGGCCGGGGGGGTGAGGTCTCTCCCTCCGGGCGCCACGGCTCAGAGATCGACGACCCAGCCCTCGCGGGCCATGGTGGCGGCGGTGGAGCTCTTGCGCTCCAGGAGGCGCCGCTGCACCTCCTGGCCGAGGGCGTCGAGGGCGTCGTCGTCGCGGGTGGGTTCGTGGTGGTAGAGGGCGATGTGGCGGGCGCTGGCCCGGTGGCCCAGCTCCAGGACCTCCCAGAGGGTCGAGTGTCCCCAGCCTTTCTTGAGGGGGAAATCGTCGTCCACGTACTGGGCGTCGTGGATCATCAGATCGACGCCCTCGGAGAACCTCGCCAGCTCGTCGAGGGTGATCTGGGGGGGGGTCGGCGGGGAGAGCTCGTTGTCGGTGAGGTACGCCAGCGAGCGGCCGTCGTCGTCGTCGATCCGGAAACCCTGGGCGCCCCCCGGGTGGTTCAGCACCACCCGCCGCACCACCGCCGAGCCGACCCTCCAGCTCGCCGCTTCCTGCAAGAATTCCACCTGGGCCGGCACGAACTCCGCGCGCACGGGGAAGTGCATCCCGTCGAAGATCGTCTTGGCCACCGCCGCCGCCTGCTGTGCCTCCGTCAGCATCGGGAGCACCCGCAGCGAGGTCTCCTTGCGCCACACCGGCGCGAAGAACGGAAGCCCCAGCACGTGATCCCAGTGGAGGTGGGAGAGCAGCAGGTGGATGGGCCCGGAGAACCCCTCCTTCATCAGCGCGATGCCGCACTCGCGGATCCCGGTCCCTGCGTCGAGGATCAGCAGGGAGCCATCCGCGAGCCGGACCTCGACGCAGGAGGTGTTCCCGCCGTAGCGCACCGTGGAGGTGCCGGGGGTTGGTGTGGAGCCGCGTACTCCGTGGAAACGAACCTTCATCGGGGCGCGTCATCGGACACGACCCCTCCCGGGCCGTCAACCTCCTAATCTCGCTCTGCGGCCACGCGGACGCCGTGCTCGCGGCGCTGGCGGGCTATCCCGATCCATCCCGGAGAGCCTTCCACGGTGCGGTGGGTGCTTCTCGGCGGCTGGGCCTCAGGGCCGCCCGCAGTTGCCGCCGTCGAGGACGAGTCCTCTGCCGGGCACGCGCACCACCTGGTAGCGGCACTCGCCTCGCCCCCCGGGCCCCTCGATGTGGAGAGTGACCATGGCTCCGTCATCGTGACCGAACCGCTCCACCCTGGACGAGACAACGCGCCCTGCACGTACGAAACCGCAGATCTCTTCGCCTCGCGTGACGCAGTCGGGCGACGGCGCGGAAAATCGCGAGTAGCAGCAGGCCGCCGGGGGGCCCTGGGCGATGTGCCTTGTCACGACCTCCACGTAGGTTCCTTCGCTGGTCCTGCAGCAGCCGAGCAGGCCGAGCGTCAGGACGAGCACCCCAGGTCGCCAGGCCACCCCCGCGGTTGCGCCGGAGGATCGACCTGCGAGGGGGTTACGGTGCCGCAGCCAGCGCGATGTGCAGGCCATCTCTTCTGTCCACCTCCAGGATCCGTATCAGACCCTTTCCTCCACGCAACTCTACCAGGGTCTGGGTGCTGGCGGCCGGAGCCGTTCCGTTGCACAAGCGGCCCCATGGCCGCCAAGCGTGCATCCTCTTCCTCCGTCCCCTCGGCGCTGTCGCCGGGGCAGCCTGCTCCGCCCTTCGCGCTCCCTGCGGACGACGGCACGGTCGTGTCGCTCGCCTCGCTCCGGGGCAAACGCGTGGTGCTCTACTTCTACCCCAAGGACGACACCCCCGGCTGCACCCGCGAGGCCTGCTCCTTCCAGGAGAGCCTCCCGCTCTTCACCGACGCGGGCGTGGTGCTCCTCGGCGTCAGCCGCGACGGCGCCGCGGCGCACCAGCGTTTCCGGAAGAAATATGGCCTCGCCTTCCCCCTGCTCACCGACGCCGACGGCGCGGTGCACCGGGCCTACGGCGCCTGGGGCGAGAAGATGCTCTACGGCAAGAAGACCGAGGGCGTCATCCGCACCACCGCGCTGATCGACGCCCAGGGGAAGATCCTCCGGGTCTTCTCCCCTGTGAAGGTCGAGGGCCACACCGACGCCGTGCTCGCGGCCCTGGCGGGCTGACCGTCGGGGGCCGCCGGGTCTGTCCGAGGGAGCGCCTCACCCCCCGGGCCCCCTCTCCGTCTCCCGCGGAGAGGGGGAGATCCTCGGCAGATCGAAGTAAAGAGGGAAGGGAGGAAGGAGGGAAGGGGGGCTCTTCGCCCGTGGGCGAGTTCGTCCCTTCCTGGGCCTGATTTGGCCCTCCTTTCCCTGCTTTCCCCTTACCCTCACCCACTGCCGGGAGTCTCCCCCTCTCCGCGGGAGACGGAGAGGGGGCCCGGGGGTGAGGTCTCACGAATCGCCGACAGACTGGCGGCAGCCGGCCTTGTTCAGATCCCCGTCCACGAAGCTCGTCCACGTCCACGAAGCCCGTCCACGTGGACGGCAATCGTGGCCGTGGACGTGGACGTGGCCGGCCTTGTGAACAAGGCCGCGGCAGCCTATCACGGGCGTCTCAGACCGCGGGAGGGGGCGCCGGTTTTTTCTGGGAACGGAGGACTGCGGGAAAGAAGCGATCCGCGTAACCCGGCGGGAGCTTCTTGGCGATGGCGTGGGCTTCAAGCTGGTTGGCAATGCTTCGGCGTACGGCGTTCGCCTGCTCCTTCCAGGTCTGGATCCGCAGCGAGACGCGGGCTCGCTGGGTCGTTGCCTCCTCGCGCCGGGTGAGCGCCTGCTGGCCTCGTGCGCTCATCTCCTGGATCGCCGCCAGGACCGGGGCCGCCGCCTCCGGAGGCGGAATCTCTCCGGCCACCACCGCGAACCTCTTGACCCGCGCCAGCTCGCTCTCCAGCCCCAGGCGGATCACCTCGCTGGGGGGCTCCGGGAAGAATCGACGGAACTCCGGGCTGTCATCCCGCCCCAGCTCGCCCCGGAGCTTCTGCGCCAGGAGCGCGACCAGATCATCGAGCTGCGCATCCACCAGCGCGACCAGGGCATTCCCTGCAACGAGTTCATCTTCCGCCGCGAGCCGGGAGGCCTCGATGGTATCCCAGCTTGCCAGCAGCTCCTTCGCGGCTACGGCCTGCTTCTCGTGAATCCCTACCGCCTCCAGCGTGGAGACGGTGTAACGAACGTCCTTCCGAGCGGCCTCCCAGGCCGTGTTTTCGTTGAACATCCTCATGGGTCATTGTCCTCCCGAGACCGGCGGGATTCTGCCCCGACCGGAAAACCCGCGCAAGACCCCCGTGAGGGCCCCTTGCAGGCGCCGCAAGGGCCATTCACGGCGCTCGGGGTGGCCCTTGCGACCGTTGCAAGGGCCACCCCAACCGTGCAAGGGGGGGCTTGCTGTGGCCGCAAGAGGCTCCCACGGCGGTTGTGACGCCCCTTGCAACGGTCGCAAGGCCCCTCCGCGACGCCTGGGGTGGTCCTTGCGGCGCCCGCAAGGGGCATAATCGGGGCCTGGTGGTGGAACCTCACCCCCCGGCCCCCTCTCCCTGAAGGGCAGAGGGGGAGCAGCAGGAGGGATCATGGGCGAGGGAAGTTTCTCGCGAGCGTTCGCGTTTCCACCCCCGGCGGCAGTTTGCGTTCGTCGGGGGTGTCCTGCTGGGGGCTCCCCCCTCTGCCCTTCAGGGAGAGGGGGGCCGGGGGGGTGGGGTCTCCTCAAAATGGCCACCGGCGCCTGCTCCTGCTCCTTCCGCAGCCGCTCCAGCATCACCTCCGCGGGCTCGTCCGCCGGATCCTGCGGCACCAGCTCCCCACGGAACGCCTTGGCGAGGAGGGCTTGCTCAACACCGAAGGATACCCCACCCGGTGGCTAACGTGCGGCCTGACCATCCCCCTGTCATTCTCTGTCCAGCTCCGCCGCTCACCAACGCTCCTGGTCTTCCCCATCGTCCCCGTCCCACGTCCTCGTGGACGTTCTCGTGGCCGTCCTCGCCCACCGCCGAGCTGGCCGCTCCTCATCCTCGTCTTCGTCCTCGTCCTCGTCCCCGTCCTCGTGGCCGTGGCCGTGGACGTGGACGTGCCCGTGCTCGTCTCCGTCCTCGTCCTCATCCTCGTCGTCCGGGGGGGGCGGGAGCGGCTCCAGTGGACCGGCGGCGAGGAGGCCATCGAAGGGGCCCGGGCGGGGCGCGTCCTCGTCTTCGGTGAGGAGGTCGTCGAGGTCTTCGATGGTGCCGTCCTGGAGGTAGCGGGCCCACGGCTCCGGGTGCTCGGAGGCGAGGAGGTCCATGAGGCGCTTGCGGTTGAGGCGGTCGATGGGCTTGCCGTCGGTGCTGCTGCGGGGGCGGAAGCGGAGCTCGCGGCGTTCGTAGACGGTCAGTTCGACGGAGAAGAGATCCGCGACGTGGACGTGGAGGTAGTCGCGAATCTTGCCGAACTTGAGGATGGATACCCGCTCGGTCTCGAAGGTCCAGCGGAGCCTCTTGAGGTGGGCGAAGAGGGCGTCCTCGTTGTCGGTGAAGACGTGGAGGTCGATGTCGCTGCCTCGGCGGACGTGGCCGGTGCTGACGGAGCCGATGAGCCGCGGATCGAAGGGATCGAGGGCCTCCATGGCCTCGAGGGCGGTGATGCGCATGGCGAAGAGGCGGCGCCCGCGGCGAGAGCCCTCGGCGAGCTCCGCCAGCTCCAGGAGCTGCTCGCGGATCTCGCCGTTCGAGGGGAGGTCCGCGGGGCGGTAGCGGATCTGCTTGCCCCCCACGCGGCCGCAGACCCGCCGCGAGGCCATGCGCTTGGCGGTGAAGTATTGCTTGACGTCCTCCTCGTACATGAGGCGGGCTGCCTCGCGGGCGATGGAGAGGCGGAGCTGGGCGTTTCCTCGGTGGTTCATGGTGTGTCCGCGGGGAGGCGGGCGCGGATGGCTGTGGGTTCAGCGCAGGGCCTCCGGGTCATGGGGGGAGCCGGGCTCGTCGCCGGGATCGAAGAGGGAAGGGTGGTCGAGGAGGATGGCGACCGCTTGCTCCGGGGAGAGCACGCGGGCGCTGCGCTGGCGTCCGCCGAGGTCCCAGCGCCGGAGCTGCTGCAGCGCGCCGATCTCGGTGCGGCGATGGCGAGCGCGCCGCGGGTTTCGGAGCAAGTCGAGGTGGTGGCGCACCAGCCAGACGACCCGGGGGCAGAGGAGCCCGTCGAGCAGGTCGGCGCCCACCTCGTCGTGGTCGGGGCCCGCGTGGGCCTTGCCGACGTCGTGGAGCAAGGCCGCCGCCAGCAGCTCCGGGTTGCGGGTCTCGCGGAGCGCCAGGCCAAAGACCTGGAGCGTGTGGAACAGCGCATCGCCTTCGGGATGGTACCGGGGATCCTGCCGGACGCCGTCGAGGTCCAGCAGCAGATCGAGCAGTTGTTCGCGCATCGGATCGTGCCCCCAAACCCCGGGGGTCAGGGTCTCGCGGGGGACTTGTTTTTAACGGGGCGGGGTCACACCCACCGCCGGCGTCCACTCGGGGATCTCGTGGGGTTCGGGCCGCCCTTGCAGGATCTCGTGGGGGCGGAAGGTGGATTTGTAGCGCATGGAGGCGCACCCTTCCACGTAGTAGCCCAGGTAGAGGTGGGGCAGCCCCAGGGCGCGGGCGTGCTGGATCTGGAAGAGCACGTTGAGGACCCCCGGGGACCAGCGGGCGTACTCCGGGTCGTAGTAGAAGTAGATGGCGCTCCAGCCCACCGGGGTCTCGTCGCAGAGTCCGACGCCGATCAGCCTCGACCCCCCCGGGGCGTGGTCGTCGTGGTAGGTGATCTCCCGGGCGGTCGGGTGCGGAAAGGCAAACTCGATCCGGTACCCCTCCGGGTCGAGCTTGCTCTCGGACCAGCCCCGGAGCTCCTCCCGGAACCCGTGCCACCGGTGGTAGAGTTCCAGGCGCTCCTCGGTGACCTGGGGCGTTCCAATCTGGATCCTGAGCTGCTCCAGGCGTCTTTGGGTCCTGCGCTGTGTTGCAGAAGGGGTGAACTTTTCAACGGGCAATCTCAGGGAGATACATGCGTGGCAGGCGCGGCAAGCGGGACGGAAGTAGAAGGGGCCGAAGCGACGCCAGCCCCGGATCAGCATTTCTCCGAATTGCTGCGCGGAAACATCGAGCATCACCTTGTTTTCGAGCTGGGCGATCTGCTCCGGGAGGTAGACGCAGGGGCGAGGGGGCTCGACAAAGTGCTTGAGTAGCCTTGGCACCCCCCGAGACTAATCCAGAATCCGGAGGCCGTGGTACGATTGCCCTCATGACGTACACACGCTGGAAGTCGTCGGTGCTGGTGTTCTCCTTGCTTTCGCTGGTTGCTTGCGGAGGGGCGGATTCCTCGGAGGAGGGGGTCATCCCCGGAGCGGGGGGGAGCGGGGGGGCTGGGG
>CAZSDX010000069.1:0-18400 GCA_964605685.1 uncultured Polyangiaceae bacterium | reverse complement strand
TTACATCACCTGGTACCAGGCCCAAGCCGCCTGCGCCCACAGCAGCAAGCGCTTGCCCACCGGCGATGAGTGGCTCCGTGCTGCGCGAGGGACCGTCGATCCAGGGGCGAGCAACGGCGTAAACGGTCTCTGCGTGACGCAGGCCAACGCCCCCCGTCTGAGCGGCCTGGGTACGAACTGCCGGAGCAAGTGGGGCGCCGAGGACATGATTGGAAATGTCTGGGAGATGACTCAGGAGTGGTTCTTCACGCTTGGTCTGGAGAACCCGATCACTGACCAAGGGCACAGCATCCCGGGTCTGGCGATGTTTGGTCTCGCCCTCCAAGAGACACCCCTGCCGGCAGGGTACAACGACGACGCGGTGTGGGGGATCGCCTCTGGCGGGTACATTACAGGAGTCAACTCGAAGCACCCGCAAACTCCGAACATGGCGCTACGGGGAGGCTCCTTTCAGGCGGGATTGAGGGCGGGCATTTTCTCCCTCGCGGTGGATGCATCCGTGGGGGCCCGGCTCCATTACGTTGGCTTCCGTTGCGTGATCCCTCGCCACTCCAGGTAGCCAGGGCTCAGATGGAGGTATCCGTGCTATACGGTCCCCGATGAGCGAGGCAGATACCCTCCCGGATGCGAACGATCACCCCGCCCCAAAACCAGCGAAGAAAGCGCTCATCCTGACGGTGATCTGGGCGCCGGGAGAGGGGAGGTTGCTAGGCTCCTCCCTGCTACCTCTGCAGAACACCCGGGCGATCTTCGGGCGGGGCGACGGCCCCGCAGAAGGGGGAACGCGGCTGCGGCTTGTGGGGTTGAGGCCAGGAGATCCCTGGCGTCCAGAGCCCTCCACCAACCCAAGGCTATCCCGAAGCCAGATCCGGATCACCGCGGAGTCAGAGCGTCAGCTCCGGATCGAGAACGTCGGCCTCTGCCCTTTGATCTTCGACGACAGGGAGGTGCAGGATTGCGAGCTGACCCCCGGGGATATCGTCGTCCTGGGCAACCAGATGGCGTTTCTCTGCCACGCCCGGACGCTCCCGGAGCGGCAACCTCCCCCCCGGGAACACCCCTTCGGAGACGCAGATCAGGACGGCATCGTGGGCGAATCCGAGGCCATCTGGGCGCTACGCCGTGCCATCGATTTCGCCGCGAAACGAGACGAACACTCGCTCATCCTCGGCGCCAGCGGGACGGGGAAGGAGCTGGTCGCCAACGCCATCCACAAAAGCTCCCACCGCGCCCGCCGGGAGATGGTATCGCGCAACGCCGCGACGATCCCCGAGACCCTGGCAGACGCGGAGCTCTTCGGCAACGCGAAGAATTACCCGAACCCCGGGATGATGGAGCGCCCAGGGCTCATCGGCCAGGCCCATCAATCGACCCTTTTTCTCGATGAATTTGCGGAACTACCCCAGCCTCTCCAGGCGCACCTGCTCCGGGTACTCGACGCCGGGGAGTACCAGCGGCTCGGCGAGGCGGAGGTGCGCTCTTCCAGCTTCCGGCTCCTCGCGGCCACCAACCGCCCGGTAGATGCGCTCAAGGAGGACGTGGCGGCCCGCTTCTTCTTCAAGCTCCGGGTGCCTGACCTCAACGAACGCCGCGAAGACATCCCTCTCATCGCCCGGTACTTGCTCCGCCAGATCGGGCGCCGGGACAGGGAAGCCGTGGCCCGTTTTTTCCCCGGAGAGAACCTCTCTCGTGAGCCCTCCCTGAGCCGGGCACTCATCCTGGAACTGATGAACCGAACCTACCGGACCCACGTCCGGGAGCTGACCGCTATCCTCTGGGAGAGCATCCACCAGAGCTCCGGCTCGGTGCTGGAATTGCCTTCCCCTAGGACCCTCCCCCCGCCCCCGGCAGCGCCCAGCGCAGACACCACGGGGAAGGAAGATCCGGCGGAGCAAGAGGGGGCCTCGCTGACCGCAGAGAAGCTCCAGCAGGTGCTGGACGAGAACAACGGTTCTATCGAGAGGAGCTGGAAGGAGCTCGGCCTGTCGAGCCGCTACGCGCTACGGAGGTTGATCGTCAAGCTCGGAGTGCAGATCAGGAAGCAACCCGGTCGGCGGTGATCCTCCCTGACGTCGGGATGTGGTACACGGAGGTAGTTCCCGTGGCGCAGTCCTTCCCTGGTCGCTTGCTTCTCTGGGGCCTTCTCTGGCTGAGCCTGGGGTCCACCTCGCCGGCCTCGGCGCTCCCCGACACCGCCGAGCAAGCGCGAGCCGAGATCCTCTTCGACGAGGGCAAACGACTGCTGGAGGAGAAGCGCTACGAGGAGGCCTGCCCGAAGCTGGAGGAGAGCCTCAAGATCGAGGAGGCCGGCGGAACGCTCGCGGCGCTGGCGCTCTGCCACCAGGCCCAGGGGCGGAGCGCCACCGCCTGGGCCGAGTTCAGGGCGCTGCTGGCGCTGGCCCATCGAACCAACCACCTGGCCCGCAAGGCCCTGGCCGAGGAAGCACTCCGGGATCTGGAACCCACGCTGATCTGGCTGCAGATCGAGGTCTCCCCGGCCTCCGCGTCGCGCCCGGATCTGGAGGTATCCCTGGATGGTCGGCCCCTGGGGCGCGCCTCCTGGGGGCTCTCGCTCCCGCTCGATCCGGGGCCACACACCCTGAAGGTCGAGGCGCCGGGCTACAAGCCGTGGTCGCATGTTTTCCAGGTAGGGCCAGCCCCCGAGCGCCGGACCATCGCCGTACCGGCGCTGGAACTGTTGCCCGCCTCTCCCTCCTCCGTTGTACCTCCGATCACCGTGTCCCCTGCGGCGTCGCCGGAGTCGCCTCTCCCCCCTGTGGCCTCGCCCTCGCCCGGGTGGACACCTTCGCTGATCGCCGGGGGGTTCGGGGTGGTGTCGCTCGTGGTGGGTGGGTATTTCGGAGCGAGCGCGCTGCGGTTGCAACAAGACGCCAACCGAATCTGCCCGGAACGCGCTTGCCAGGACGATGCGGCCATCCGGCAGAGCCAGAGCGCGGTTCGCAACGCCTGGATCGCCAACGTCGGCGTGGGGGTCGGCCTGGCGGGGCTCGCGGTGGCCTACCTGCTGCGCCCACCACCGCGGAACACGGCTGCGCGAGAGCCCCTTGGTGTGGGGGGCACCTTCACCCCGGGGGGAGGCAAGCTGGTCGTGCAAGGGGCCTTCTGAATGAGCACCTCCGCGCCGCTGAGCCCCGGGGATGTGCTTGATGGCAAGTACGAGATACGGCAGGTCCTCGGCGAAGGCGCGATGGGGATCGTCTACGAGGCGACCCACACGATCCTGGGGGATCGTGTGGCCATCAAGTGCATCCGGCGCGATCGTCCCTCCGAGATCGCGATCACCCGGTTCATGAGGGAAGCACGGGTGGTCCGGGCCATCCGGAGCGCCCACGCCGTCAAGGTGCTGGAGGTCGGACTGCTCTCCAACCAGACCCCGTACATCGTCATGGAGCGGCTGCGCGGTAGCAACCTCGAGGACCATATCCAGGCATGCGGCGCTCTGCCCGCCCAGGAGGCTGCGGACCTTTTGATCCAGACCTGCGACGGGCTGGCGGAGGCGCACAAGAACGGCGTCGTACACCGGGATATCAAGCCGGAGAACCTCTTCCTGGCGCAGGATCCGGACGGACAGGTAACCCTGAAGGTGCTCGACTTCGGGGTCGCGAAGATGCTTTCCCCGGACAGCGCGGAGAGAGAGCAGTCCAAGACCAGGGATCCCATCGGGACACCGCTGTTCATGTCGCCGGAACAGATCCAGGGGGGGGAGCTGGACGCGCGCAGCGACGTGTGGGCCCTCGGCGTCCTCCTCTATTACCTGCTATCGGAGCGCTTTCCCTTCTCCTCTCCCACCGCCGAGGGACTGCTGGTTCAGATCTGCACCACGGCTCCGCTGCCGCTGGCGGAGTACCGGGCCGACCTCGCTCCGGAACTGCTGGCCCTGGTCGACGCCTGCCTCCAGCGCGCGCCGGACCACCGTCCGTCCTCGGTACACGAGATCGCCGTGGCTCTCCGGCCTTTCGCGTCTCCCAGGGTGCTTCCGCTGGTGGAGCGGGTAGGTCGAATCCTTCTTCCAGGAACGAGTGACGATCCCGGGGCGGGGGCCTCTGCCCCCCAGGAGACCCGGGAGGAGGTGTCAGCGTCCCTCGCGCAGACGCTCCCGGAGATGCAACCCGCACCAGGCGCCCCCCCTCCAGAGGCCCCGCTCGCCAGGCACCCGCGGGGCAGACGCGCCCTTTTCGTATGGTTCCTCTTGCCGCCTTTGCTGTGGCTGGGTTGGACGATCGTTTCGCCTGCTCGCGGGGTCTCCCCAGCGGGATCTTTTTCTTCTTCCTTGTCGCCCCCTTCGGACCCTGTACTGGAATCTTCTCCGGTTCCCGAGGCACCTCCCCCCAGGTCGTCCCTACCTCCAGCGATCACCCCCGCTCCTTCTGGCTCCGCGCCCGCGCTCTCCCCCCATCCTCGCCCCCCACCCCCCCGAACACGCCCGTCAACCCCTCCGAATCCGACCCCTTCGCCAGCAGGTTCCAGAGCGGATGATCTTAAAAAATCAGCCATTCAGGATAGAAAATGAGCGTCCATCAAATCATCCTTGTAACAGCCGGGATCGTGCTCTGTTCTTGTCAGGTGATCGGCGACATCGAAGAGAAAGAAAAGAAGTCACTTACCCACGAAAATCAAGAGAACGCCGGTGGCGGAAACATGGCGCAGGATGGCGGAGCAGGAGCGGCAGGAGCGGGTGAAAAAACATGCCGTTTCGGCTCTCCAGGTTCGAAGTTCGGGCATTGCAATTTTGCCCCTTGATATCCTTGTCTCACGAAAACGTTCAGCTTCACGTACAACAACCGAGAAGAATGCACGGAGGATCTCCTGCCATGGGATTGCTCGTCACCGGAGGCCGCGGGTTCATCGGCTCTCACTTCGTCTGGGCCGCCGTCAAGGAGGGACGCCGCGTCGTCGTGCTGGACGATCACTCCGGCGGAGCCCCCGCCCCCATGCCCGAAGGCGTCACGACGATCCTGGGGGACATCGGCGACGAACCCCTCGTCTCCTCGTTGATCCGGGAGCATCGCCTGACCGCGCTCGTCCACTTCGCCGGAAAAATCCAGGTGGGCGAGTCCGTCCAGCGCCCGGAGCTCTACTTCGATGTCAACGTGAGCCGCTCCCTTCGCCTCCTGGAGAGCGCTCGCTGCGGCGGGATCGAGCAGATCGTGTTCTCGTCCACCGCCGCGGTCTACGGCCACCCGGAGCAGATCCCCATCCGCGAAGATGCCCCCCGCGCCCCCGTCAACCCCTACGGAGCGACCAAGCTCGCCTTCGAATTCGCCCTGGAAGCCGCCGGCCGCGCCCACGGGCTCCGCTGGGTGGCCCCTCGCTACTTCAACGCCGCCGGAGCCTCCCCCGACGGACACCTCCGGGAGGCCCACGAGCCGGAGACCCACCTGATCCCCCTGATCCTCGACGCCGCCCTCGGGCGCAGGCCACCTCTCCGGGTCCACGGCGCCGACTACCCCACGCCGGACGGCTCCTGCATCCGGGATTACATCCACGTCTGCGACCTGGCGGACGCGCACCTGGCGGCGCTTCGCCGCCTGGAGGCTGGAGACTCCCTCGGCCCGATCAACCTGGGGCTGGGCCGTGGCTACTCGGTGCTGGAGGTCCTGGAGGCGGCGAGGGAGGTGGTCGGGATGGAGGTTCCCTACAACATCGGGCCGAGGCGCCCCGGAGATCCGCCGGTCCTCGTCGCGGATCCAGCCCGGGCGCGGGTCGAACTCGACTTCACCCCACGCCGCTCGGAGCTCCGCAGCATCCTGGAGGACACCCTGCGCTCGCGCCGCTGAAGCGAGGCTCACGGGCGGGCGAAGAGGGAGAAATCCCCGTGCTTCCCCACCGATTTGAAGGAGGAAGGAATCGGGGTGAGGTGGCAGGAGGTCTCGACCGCCAGGAAAGAAGCACGCCGGCGGAGCGCCTCTTGCCCGGGGGAGTCCTGGGGCCACGGCACCTCCGGCGGCGGGAAGTCGACCCCCGGAGGTAGCGGGGTGAAGACGTGGAGCCGAGCGGTCGGGTAGAGGCCGTCCTTGAAGGTGGTGTTGCACCCGAGCACCAGCGTCATCAACGGCGGCGTCTTCCGCGGCGGCGAGGCGGGCAAACGGGCAAGCCGAGAGCCAGAGAGCTGGCGGACCTGCTCCACGTGCCGGGACACAAACGTGAGAAAGACCAGGGAGTCCGCCAGGGAGTACGACTCCTCCTTGGGGTTGTTGGGCCACAGGATGTGGGTGATCCCGAGCCCCCGCAGGAACCCGTGCATGTCGTGCATCGTCGCCAGGCGCCCGTAGCTCATGGCGATGGACTCCGGCGGCTTGTCCAGGACGCTCGGCGCGTTGATCCCCAGGTGAATGTGGGACTGATGGATGAGCACCTTCGAGCGGGGCGGGAGCAGCTCCGCGGCACGAGGCATGTCCTCGAAGAGCTCGAAGCGGCTCTTGTATTTCTTCTCGTACCCGAGCGCGAAGAACTCGGTCACCACCCGGAGCGTCGACTTGTGGTGCATCGTGTGGGACGGGATGAAAGGGTGGTCCGCGCTCCAGCAGAGCTGAAACGCGACCAGGGCCGCGGCCCCCCACCGCACCCACCCACCCATGCGCCACAGCAACACCAGCGCCGCCGCGCTCACCGCCGCCATCAGCGGGACCAGCGTCTGCAGGTAGCGATCCTGCATGTTGATCACCGCCCACACCGCGATCCCACCGTAGATCAGTGCGGCGATCCCCAGGATACGCCGGGAACGGAGCAGCAGGAACGCCGGGGAGAGCAGGGAAAAAAGAGCGCCAAAAACCGGCACATTCCGGTGAAAGACCCACCAGTCGTGGGGGACAAAGGCGAACGTGGCCAGGATCCGGAGCACATCCCAAACCCCGGACGGGTGGCGCATCCCCGGGATCCAGGAGATCCCCTTGAACAGCTCCAGCAAGCGCGCCGAGTCCTCCGTCCACGGCCTGGGTCTAAATGGACTCACAAGAAGCGGGTAGAGGGGAGCGCCGTGGAAGATCCAGTTCTTGAGCCAGTGAGGAGCCGTGATCAGGAGCCCCCCGACGACCAGCGCCAGTAGCCCCCGCCCCACCTCGCGCCGCGGCGCTCTTCGTGTGAACCCGAGCCAGACCCCCCGCCCCCCGGCGACCAGCGCCGGCAAGAGGAAGAGGTTGGCGGCGCTGTACTTGGTGAGGAAGCAGGCGCCGACAAACAGCGCCAGGAGCAGGTTGGAGCGGGCGTCGAAGGTGCGCCAGCACTGGAGCAGCGCGAGGAGGATCGGCACCGCGAAGAAGGCGGCGATGTGGTCAGCTCCCCCGATCAGCCCGGAGTCGTAGACCAGGATCCCCGGGAAGAGGAAGAGCGCGACCCAGGCGACCCGGGGAGCCCCCGGGATCAGCGCGCGAACCAGCACCTGAACCCCGGCGAGGGTCCCGAGGAAGAGGAGAAACTCCAGGTGCGACGCGAGGACGACCCGGTCGAAGAGCTGGGCGCCCGGTGCCAGGAAGGCCCAGGCGTAGAGGTGGCTCGCCAGGTGAGGGAGGCTCCCGGCGAGCCACCCCCCGTCGAAGGGGCGGATGGCCCCGAGCGCCGCGTAGTGCTCCGCGATGGCCAGGTGGTACCACCGCGCGTCGTAGGAGACCTGGGAGGGGACCAGGACCGGGAGGTACAGCGCGACGACGCACAGGGCCCCGAAGGACAGCGCCAGCGCCTCCCAGAGCTCCGGGGGGCCGCCGCTCGACCGGCGAGGAGGCTCCCAGGGCCAGGCGCGGAGGGCTCGGATCCCGCCGGCGATCATGCCCAGCGGGAGCAGGAAGAAGGTCACCCCGTTCAGCAGCCCGAGCAGCCCGAGGAAGAAGACCCCCAGGAAGAAGAGGTACACCCCCGCCGCCAGCGCGAGCACCAGGCGAGCGGGGCGGTCGAAGCCGTGGCTCGCCAGGCGATCCACCAGGGGAAAGCCAGCGCACAGGCAGGCCGCAAGGAACAGCAGCGTCGCCCCCCAGCAGGCCAGGTACCGGAAGGTGAGCCAGTGCTGGAAGGGGACGAGCTGGTGCGCGACCGATCCGAACACGAGCAGCCCCGCGAACAGGATCGCGAGGAGCAGGCGGCGACGCCAGGGTTCCCCGGCGACAAGAGGAGGCTCTTGGGTCACGAGCGCTGGTTTCCCTGTCAGCCCCGGGTGCCCACGCCCAGGTAACGGAAGCCAGCCTTCTCCAGCGCGAAGGTGGTCCAGATGTTCCGGGCGTCGAACAGGTTGGGGGTGCGCATCCGGGCGCGGAGCCGCTCAAAATCGGGGTTCCGGAGGTGGCGCCACTCGGTCATCACCACCACCAGATCCGCCCCCTCCGCGGCCTCGTACTCGCTGTCGTAGCGGCGCACCGGGAGGCCGTAGGAGCGCACGAAGTTCTCCGCGGCCTCCGGGTCGTGGATACGTACCTCGGCCCCCCCCTCGACCAGCGCCCGCACCAGGGGGAGTGCCGGGGTCTCCCGCACGTCGTCGGTCTCCGCCTTGAAGGCGACCCCCCACACCGCGACCACCTTGCCCCGGATCTCGCCGCCCAGCAGGGAGAGCGCCCGGTCCCGCACGTAGACCCGCTGCGCCTCGTTGGCCCGCCCGGCGGCCTCCACCACCTCCAGCGGCACCCCCGCCTCCCGCGCCCGGAACACCAGCGCGCTCACGTCCTTGGGGAAGCAGTTGTGGGTGATCAATCCCCCGGTCGTGACGAAGGTCTCGGCACCTGGGACTTCCAGCGAGTAGACGTGGCCCTGGAAGGGTACCGAGGTGGTATCGACCACACGAACCAGCGCAACTCCTTCCCGGACTCGCCGGTAACCCGTCGGCGAGATACGCTTCTTCTGGCGCTTCAGGGAGGCAAGGATAGGGTCCCGGTCGGACTCCGGAACGAGCGGCATCAAGGTCTCCAGCTGATCGGCTCCGGACACCACCAACCAGTGTGTGTCCACGGTGGATTTTGCCGTTCGACCGATCTTGTGGCGAGCGCACACCCCCAGATCCCCGAGGAGACGGAGCATCCCGTCGGCCAGCGCCGGGCTCGCGGTGCCGTACTCGAAGGCCACGCTCGGTCCTCCGGCAAGGAAGGACCACGATCCATCCCCTTGCCAGAGGCCAGAGAGCAGGGCGAGCTTGTCCCGGCGAGAAAGCGACCAGGATAGCTCCGGCAGCCGGTGCTCGTAGCAATCCTTGCCCAGACGAAGCCGCCGGAGAAACACGGACGCCAGCAACCGCGAGGAGATCGACACCTGCACCCCCGTGGTGGCTCGGCGGACGGCGCACTTCACCCCGAGGTCTCGCCAGTAGCCTGCCACCTCCTGCACCAGTTCCTCCTCCTGCGTCGGGTGAAAGGACCAGGTGAGCCGCTGGCGCTTCCCGTCCGCCGTGCAGTGCCCCTCGGCGAGGTAGAGCCCGATGACCCGCAAAAATGTCTCGTTTACCTCCAGGAAGCGGGGCAAGTAGGTACCGTTCTTGGCGGTCCCGAAGGTCGCGTCCTCCAGGGGCAAGGACAGCAGACGAGCTTCGTCCAGGCGCAGGGCCGCGTTGCGCAGGATGTCGTGGGTACGTTCGCGCCCACGCGGGTGCCCCTTGGGGGCGATGCCGCAGGAGATCGCGTCCAGCCCCAGGGCCTCCAGGGCGGCCTTGCCTGCCGGCCCGAGACGCACGATCACCTCGGGGGCCTCCACCCCGGCTCCCACCGCGTCGAGGACGTCGATCCGGGAAACAGCTTGCACCACCGCATCCCCGCCCTGCGCCAGCGGTAGCCAGTCATCCACGCCGAGCTCCCGCGCAAGCTTCACGCCCCTGGGCTTGCCGTCCCCGTCGAACACCACGAAAGGATGATCTGCCGTACACCGGATCCGGCGACCCATCTTGGTACGTACCGTGTGCAGAGGCCCCTCGTAAGGCCGTCGGGTCACATGGGAAGCAGGGAAAAATTGAGGCGTTTCCGAGGCTGGAGACCAGGCCATCACCTCGACCTCCGCGAGCGTCGCGGCCTGCATCCCCGGGTCATCGTGAGCGTCCCCTGATGCCTGCGCGAAGAGCGCACGGAGGCTCATGAGCCGGGTGCGCCCTTGCTGGCGCACCAGCACGGTCTCGTGCCCGGCAAGGCAGCTTCCACCGAAGCCAGGCCCCGCGTAGAGGAACTGGTGGCCGATGCGCCGGTCGGAGCCGACCGCGCGGCGGATCGCGTGGACGTCGGCGCCGATGGCGTCGCAGAGCCGAGACAGCTCGTTCATGAAGGAGATCCGGGTGGCGAGCATCGCGTTGGCGGCGTACTTGGACAGCTCGCTGGAGCGACGATCCATCACCAGGACGCGCTCGGACGAGAGCTGCAAGGGGCGGTAGAGATCCCGCAGGACCCGCTCGGCCTCCGCGTCGGCGACGCCCAGGATGATCCGGTCGGGCTTCATGAAATCCGCCAGCGCGGAGCCCTCCTTGAGGAACTCGGGGACCGACGCCACCCGGAGGGGGTGGCGCGCGCCCTCGTCGACGATCGCCTGCACCGCGTCGCAGGTGCCGACGGGGACCGTGCTCTTGATGCCCACGACCGCGGGCGCCTCGGCCACGTCCCGGATGGTCCGTGCGGCGGCGTGGACGGCGCTGATGTCGGCGCTCCCGTCGGCCTGGGGGGGGGTACCGACGGCGATGAAGTAGACCTCGGAGGTGCGGTGGGCCGGGTCGATCTCGGTCCCGAAGGTGAGGCGCCCGCCCCGGATGGCCCGCGCCAGGATCTCCCCCAGCCCGGGCTCGAAGAAGGGAACCTCCCCCCGGCGCAGTCTTTCCACGCGGGCCGTGTCGATATCGATGCACTGGACCTGGTGCCCCGCGTCCGCGAACCCCGCGGCCGCCACCAATCCCACGTAACCCGACCCAAGCACGGCGATCTTCATGGGGGCTGTCTAGCACCCACCCAGGAAGAGAGAAAGGGGGGTGAGAGACACGAAGTTGCTCGGGGGAGACGGGCATGCTACGGGGGGGAGCCTCATGACCGGTACAGACAGATACTCCCAGCAACGCGAGCGGGAAGCTGCTTTCCACGACAAATGGGCCTCGGAGATGGATCCGGGAAAGACCCTGGTGGACGAGACGTTTACCTCGATCACGGCCGTGGAGAACCGTTATATCCTGGAGCAGTATGGAGATATCCGTGGGAAGCGAATCCTCGACTATGGTTGCGGCTCCGCGGAAGGGGGTATCTATCTCGCGAAGCAGGGCGCCCAGGTTGTAGGGATCGACGTTTCCCAAGGGATGCTGGAGGCCGCACAGCGCCTGGCAAGGCATCACGGCGTCGAGCTCGAGACCCGTCGAGTGACCGGTAACGATATCCCCGCGGACACAAACGAGTTCGACTACGTGTACGGGAACGGGGTGCTCCATCACGTGGA
Organism: uncultured Polyangiaceae bacterium; assembly: GCA_964605685.1. Lineage (GTDB taxonomy): Bacteria > Myxococcota_A > Polyangia > Polyangiales > Polyangiaceae > JANWXX01. The sequence goes on along the minus strand of CAZSDX010000069.1, from coordinate 7,012 downwards.
TCTTGGGTACGCTCGCACGGAACTGGCGCGTATCCTCAAGGACGGCGGGAAGGGATGCTTCATCGAGCCGCTCAAGTACAACCCCGTGATCGAGCTCTACCGCCACATCGCGAACACGGTGCGAACCGAGGATGAGCACCCCCTCTCGTTCTCGGATATCGAGGACTTCAGGCAAACCTTTCGCGAGGTGAAGCACCACGAATTCTGGTTTGCTACCCTCTCCGTCTTCTTCAAGTTCTATCTCGTCGATCGCGTGGACCCCAAGACCGAGCGGTACTGGAAGAAGATCTACACGGATGCATCGAAGCTTGAACCCATATTCCGGCCCCTGAAGAGCCTCGATGACCAGCTCCTCGCGCGGATTCCTCCCCTTCGTCGATTCTGCTGGACCACCGTGATCACGGTGGCTAACCCACGGAAGTAGCCGTTCATCGAACGTGGACCTTCTCCAGGTGGAGCCAGGTCTTCCGGAGGGAGCGAATGCGAACGTAACGAGCTTGTTGGGGGCTGATCTTCGAAGTCCACTGGCGAAAATCCTCGTTACGCCGGGCGACTTCTTTCCAATGGCTCCGGTCCTGGCTGACCTCGACGACCAGGGGGATTGCCCTCTCCGAGCAGCAGTCGGAGCGATTTTTGACAGTGATGGATTTGATGAGAGCAGGGTGGGCGAGATCGAATTCCACCCAGGGATTCATCTCCTCGTTGGTGTGAAAGAAGATCTCGGTAGAGTTTCCATCCACGATCCTGGTGGTGGGGTTGTAATTCTTGTAGGAACTACTCGCATGCCAAACCTTTCCGGCCAGTAGATCCGGGGGGGTCGTCACGATAGAGACAACCCAGAGCACCAGGCCGATCACTCCCCCCAGCAACCCCACCGCGACCCCGATCCGGAAGGTCCGGAGCAGGAGCAGGTGTTCAAGTTTACGCTGAGGTTCGGTGGCTTTCTTGAGGAGAGCCTGCAGGATCTTCGTGGCTTCCTGGGCATCGTGCTCGAGTTCGGTCACGGGGCGAAGTGCCTCTTCGTGGCCCGAACCAAGGAGCAACGTGCGTGCTTTTGCCAGGGAGTCCTCTCCTCCGGCGATGAACACCAGCAGTTCTGCGGGGGCCTGATCGAGCTGACTCTCCAGCGTCTCTCCGGGTATGCGCAGGGAACGAAAGGACCAGAAGGCCGCCTCCCGGAGGAGCAGGAGGACCAGGTGCGGAGTCGGCCCCGAAGGGAACGGATCCGCAGGATCCAGGAGCCGCATGGCAGCCGAGAAAGCAGTCTCGGCGCGACCAAGATCCGCGGCACCGGCGCCCCCCTCGGCAGAGATCTGACGGCGCTGTTCGTCGATAGACTCCCGGAGCAGGAGGTACTCCAGGGGGGAACGACGAGGAGCCGGGGAAGAGGAGCCGTTCTCTTCCGGCTCGCCGAGATCATCTCCGGGGCTGGTAGGGGGCTCTGCGCTTTCAGGCGATGGTGGGGTGGTCATGGGATCTTGCCTGGCGAAATTCCGAGGTCTGCAAGGGCCGCTTCGGTATCCTGGGAGAGGTGGCCGATTTTGAAGAGGTAGAAATGGTCTGTCTTTCCCAGCAGGCCATACTGGTTGCGGGAAAACGCGTCTCGCACGGTATTCTTCGTGTTCCCGAAGCTTAGCCGGTTCTTGGCGATCACGAGGTACTCGGCGTCGCCGTGGTGGTCGCGAAGCGTGTAGGCGGTGCGTCTGTTGGAGAGGTGAGGGATCTCGCTCTCGGTTGCCGCGACGACGGCTGTCCTGGGAATCTGGGAGACGAGCCTTCGAAATTCCACGTACCGTTTGTGATCCGCCGATGTGTAGGAGAAATCAGGTCGCTGAAACCCTGCTGTGAAATTTTTCTGATGAAAGAGAAAGCCGAAGATATAGCTGTGGCTCAGCACACCGAGGAGCATGGCGCCGAGGGCAGCGCGCCTCCGGAGCACCCCCCCCTCGCCCCGCGAAAGAAGGTACAGTGCCAGGACGGAAGAGGCGAACAGATAGGGAACCCAGTGCGTGGTGTACTGGAAGGCAATGGATAGCGTGGGAGCGTACCCCGTGGTCATCAGGGTAAAGAAGAAACCGGGAACAGCAAGCAAGAGCAGGGCCTGGTTCCGGAAGGGCAAGAACGCCAGGGGAGCGAACATGTGAAGGAAGAAGACCAACTTCTCTTGCTTCAGGAGCGTGGAAACGAAAAACACCGGGTTGATCAGGATGGTCTTGACAATGCTGCCGTACCCGGATTCACCGGGGGCCATGAGTTCCTTGTAGATGTTCGCAAACCACCAAGTCCCTGCCCACCGCATGATGACGAATTTATCCAGGACAAACCAGATGACAGAGAGCACCATCAGGGAGAGACCGAAGCCCGGACGAAATCGTGAGATGGTCAGAAAAACACCGAGGAGCGCCGTGCCGACGGCGACGTCTTCCCTTATGGAAAATAGGATCAAGACAAGGATCCATGCGGTCTTGAGGTTCCCCCTGGAGATGGCGTAGTAGAGAAAAAAATGAAAGAATATGGCGCATGAGATCCAGTGAAAATCATAGAAATTGGGCCCGTGCAGGGGCGCGTAAAAGAGATAGGCCAGGGCGATCAGCATCGCCGTGGGGTGGGGAAGCTTCGTGGAGGCAAAAAGATAAAGCGGAACGGCCGCCATCCCGATCAAGAAAGATTGCAGCCACAGGAGCATCTCGGCCTGGGGCCAGATGGCGTACAGGGGTACAAAAAGGAGCAGGACAAATTCTGCATGCCCGGCGAGGTAATTGCCGCCCTTGGGGCCAAACAGGACAGGAGATCGAAAAAAATCTCCCTTCATGGCCGTGTACATCAGGTTATCGTAGATGCCCAGATCAAAACCGGAAGTCTGAAATTTTCGGTGAAGGACGGTGGATAGATAGCCCGCGAGCGTGGTGTACCAGAGCGCGCCACAGAGCACGACAACGAACGGGACCCACCACTTCACCCTCCCCGGCAAGGCTTCCCAGCGAGCCGCGAGGGCAGAAAAGAGCACCCCCGGGTACCGGAAGGAAAGCGCGAACAACCGCTCCGCCAGCCACATCACGAGGGCAAGAAATGAGAGGTAGGTCAGCGGCTCCTTGCCCCAGGTGCTGGAGGAGAACAGCGCGGGTACCAGCCCCAGCAAGCACACCGGAGCGAGCCGGCGCGACCACCTCTCCAAGAGAGCCAGCCCCGGGCGCCCCCCGAACAGCAACACCCCAAGGGCGATGAAGAGAGGCGCAGAGGCGCCGCCAAGGACCAAGGAAAACATCCACCTGCGCTCGGCGGCCGTGGTGGTGTTCTTGGTGAAAAAAGAGACCTCGCTGGGCAGACCGACCACCCCCCACAGCAACCCAAGAGAGGCCCCTTCGATCCCGAGCAGCACCACCGCGAGAAACAGGCGATCCCAGGGGAAAGGATCCCGGTGGACGGCGTGGGGAGGATTCTGGCTTTCAGGCAACATGTCTTGCATAAGGAATTTCGAGGGAAATTTCGAAGGAAATTATGGTTCAAGAGGGCCCATCCTGGAGGTTGACCTTCTCTTGCACGATGTACATGGGGCGACGCTTCACCTCCTCGTAGATACGACCGATGTATTCCCCGAGGATGCCTAGGATGAAGAATTGCCCGCTCGCAACCAGCGAGACAACCAAGACGATGGTTGTCCACCCAGGGACAACACCCTGAGCAAAGAATCGAACATACAGGGCCCAACAGGCAGCCAGGATACTCACCCCTCCCGAGACCACACCGAAGATCGTCGCAAGCCTGAGGGGAAGCGTCGAGAAGGAGGTGATCCCATCCAGCGCGAAGCGGAGCATCTTGCGGAAGGGGTAGTGCGTCTCTCCCGCGAAGCGCCCTTGGCGGACATAATACACCGCGGTCTGGCGAAATCCTATCCACGCAACCATCCCCCGTACAAATCGGTTCACCTCCCGAAGCGACCGAAGCGTCAGCACAACCCTCCGGCTCATGAGCCGGAAATCCCCGGTATCCACCGGGATCGGAACCCCAGCCGAGAAGCGGAGAACCCGGTAAAAAAGAGCGGCGGTCCAGCGCTTGAAGATGCCCTCGTTCTCCCGTTTCTCGCGGACGCCGTAGACAACGTCGTAACCTTCACGCCATTTCTCCAGCATTTCCGTCACCACGGACGGAGGATCTTGCAGATCCGCATCCATGACCACCACGGCCTCTCCCTCGGCGAAATCTACCCCGGCGGAGATCGCAAATTGATGACCAAAGTTTCTGGAAAAGGATACAAGTTTGTACCGAGGCTCCTCCTGACAAGCCGCCTTCAACATCTCAAAGGAGCGATCCCGGGAGCCATCGTTGACGAAGAGAACCTCCCAGGAGACACCCACCACGCGAAGGAACTCATCCAGACGACGCAGCAGTTCAGGGATCACCGGTTCCTCGTTGTACACCGGAAGGACAAGCGACAGGGTGGGACGATCCATCGAAGGAGCGCCTCCTTACCACAGTTTCTCCACCGAGCCAGCCCCCTCTCTGCCCCTTCGTTCTCCTGGCAGACCGACCGCGCAAAATGGCCTGGCCTCTCCCCCCCGCACCCACTATGCACACCGCCCGATGTCTCGCCCCGCGCTCTCCCGCCGTGCCCTGCTGATCGGGCTCCTGGCCGCCCCCGCCGCCGCCGCCCGGCCCACCTCCCGCTTCACCTTCCAGATCCCCCAGGGCTGGACCGACATGCTCGCCGATGGCCTCCAGGACAGCGTGGTGACCCACCTCCACCCCTCCCTGGCCGCCCAGCTCCTCCTCCAGGAGCACCTCGCCTTCGCCGTCGACCTGGACCCCAAAACCCACGGCCAGAACAGCTTCATGCAGGCCATCCTCCTCGAAGGAAAGGTCGAGGTCAACGACGAGACCCTCCCGGAGATCCGCCGCCAGATCGAGCAGAACAACAAGGACAAGGAGGTCCAGGCCACCATCCTCAGCGCCGAGATCCTCGAGATCGGCGGCGGCGACGTCGCCCGCGTCGTCTGGGAGGTCAAGAACGACGAGGGCAACGAGATGCGCATGGCCTACCTCCTCCCCGCCGGCGAGGAGCCCGCGGTCATGCTCCTCTATGGCAGCAACGCCGCCGACTTCCCCAAGGTCCGCCCCCTCATGGAGGCCTCCGCTCTCGCCACCCGCGGCGTCGTCCCCCTCCCTAAATGGCGGAAATATTTCATCAAATCCCTCCCCTACATCCAGATCGTCGGCGCCGTCGGCCTCATCGCCCTCCTCCTCTCCGGCCGCAAGAAGAAGCCCGTCGTCTCCCCCGTACGCCCCAAGGAACCTGAACCCGCCGAGGAGGAAGAGGGGACCTCACCCCCCCAGCCCCCCTCTCCCTGAAGGGCAGAGGGGGGAGGCCCATGCGCCTGCGGCCACACGCCCCGCTCGCCTCGCCCAGCTCCTCGACAAGGTGGGAGGCCCATGCGCCTGCGGCCACACGTCCCGTCTCGCATCGCATGCCCTGCTTGAGTCGGGGAGGCCCACGCGCCTGGGGTCAGGCGGTCAGTTCCAGACGGAGGCCGGTGACCTCGCGATCCAGGGCGCGGCGGGCGGCCTCGTAGGCGAGGCCCATGGCGCGGCGCCCCTCCTCCAGACGGAACGGCCCCGACCGGGGCAACCCGTGGAGAATCAGCACCAGCATGCCCTCCCGCGACGGGATCCGCAGCGTCGGATCCACGTGGCGCCACGGGGAGCGGGACGCCAGGTGGTGGAACAGCACCCGCTCCCCCGCCGGGAGCCCCGTCAACCCAGGGCGATCCAGGATCCCTCCGTCCGCGTAGAGCCGCCCCCCGTGCCAGACCGGGTGAAACAGCAGCGGCACCGCGCAGGACGCCTGGAGCGCCGGGGCGAGGGGCCCGCGATCCAGCACCCGCGTGGCGCGGCTCCACCAGTCGAAGACCGAGACCCGCAGCGGGAAGCGGCAGCCCTCGAAGGTGCGCGACGGCAGCAGCCGCTCCAGGTGCTCGCGGAACTTCCGTCCCCGGAGCAACCCGGCCCCCGGCGATGGATCCCAGAAGGTGCCTCGCTCCAGCCGCCGCAGTTCGTTGGTCATCTCCGACGCCCCGAGCCCCGAGGCCCACAGCCCCCCGACCAGCGCCCCCGCGCTCGACCCGGCGACCCTCGCGGGGAACAGGCCCTCCTCCTCCAGCGCACGCACCAGCCCGCAGTGGGCGAAGAAGCCGAAAAATCCCGAGGACATCGCCAGCGAGAAGGGTCCCTCCCCCAGCCAGTCCCGGAGCGTCTTTCGCGACATGCGCCGCCTCTTACCAGCCGCACCCCCGGGCGAACAGGTTGCTCCTCAAAAGGAGGATGAGAATCGCATCCATCTCCGCTACCATCGCTCTCCGTCGGAGGGATCCCATGGCCGAAGCAACGCCACCTGGACGGGCGTCCGCCCCAACCCCAACCATCCTCTTCGCCGAGGATCAGCGGCCCCTGCGCCGGACCGTCGCCACGCTGCTCCAGCACCTGGGCTACCGGGTCATCGAGGCCGCCGACGGCGACGATGCCCTCGCCCTCTACCAGCAGCACGCCGGGGAGATCTCCGTGGCGCTCCTGGACCTCACCATGCCGGGCCCCTCCGGCCTGGAGGTCGCCCGGGTGATCCGCCAGCGATCCCCCAGCCTGCCCATCATCCTCTCCAGCGGCTACGACGAGCAGACCCACCAGGGCGACCAGACCACCGTCACCGCCTTCCTCCAGAAACCCTACGCCATGGACGAGCTGGAGCGCGTTCTCCGGCGTCTCCTGTCGACCGACGGCGGGTGATACGTCGCACGTCCATGTTCTCGCGCCGGCCCGTAGGTTAAAGTCCGCCGGTGCGCACCTCAATTCTCTCTCCCTTGCTGATCCTCTCTCTGCTGGCCTGCGCCGAGGAGCGCGACGCCGGCTCCGGGATCACCGTCGTCCCCTCCGCCTCCGCAGGCCAGGCCGGCTCCCCCGGCGGCACCGCAGGAGCCAGCGGCAGCGCCACCACGGCAGGGCAGGCCGGAGACGGCGGCGCAGG
>CAZSDX010000068.1:0-18502 GCA_964605685.1 uncultured Polyangiaceae bacterium | reverse complement strand
GAGGCGGGGGGGCCCGGGGCGGTCGGCGGTGGCGACGAGAAGCAGGCGGCGAGGAGCGCCGCCCCCCAGGCGCCGAGGAGGCCCCCGGCGAGCGAGCGCGGCGGCCTCACTTCTTGCTGTTCCCCGGGGGAGGTTCGAGGTCCTCTGCGAGGTAGCTGAGGATCACCTCGTCGAGGGATTTCTCGTTCACGTCGTCCCCGAAGATGGACCCACCGTCCGGGGGCCGCTGGGCGTTGAGGGACGGGCGCGCCACCACGTGACGACCGGAGGCGGGACGGGGTCGCGCCGCCGGTAGCCGGGACGACGAGCGCGACTCGTTCGGCGGTTTGATCTCGCTGTAGGTCGAAGGGGTCTCGGGGTGGACCTCCCGGTAGCCCCCCTCGGGGCGTATCGACTTGAGGACGTTGGGCGGCGGAGGCGGCAGGTCCGAGGCGAAAGGGACCCTCCCTCCCGGCGACGGCGACACCGACCGGGGGATCGGAGGCGGCACCGAGGGCGGGCGCGGCAGAGGAGCTGGGGGCGGCGCGGCGGACGACGGCGGCGTGGAGACAGGCCGCTGCGGGGCGAGCGCAGGAGCAGGTGGTGGAGTGGGGGGAGGCGCCACCGGGGCGGACGGAGGGGCCGGGGGCGGGGCCTGGACGGCCCCGGAAGCCAGCTCAGGAGGCACCTCGGCGACCTTGGCGGGGGCGTCTTCCGGGGAGACGGAGCCAAAATGTTTGAGGATGAGCTCGTCGAAGTCGCCGTTGCGCAGGGCCACGAACATGGCCTTGTGCTGCTCCTTCATCATCTTGCGGACGATCTCGCTCATCCCCTCCTGGTTGAGGTGCTCGGCGTAGGACGTCTTGGTGGTCTTCAGGATGCGTCCACCATCCATGAAGAGGTGCGTGATGATGTGGGGGTGGCGGACGCCGGAGTCCTCCGTCTGCACATGGAAAACGCGCCCCTTGTGCCGGATGTTGTTGTTGAATCCGAGGAGAGGAGAGGGTGCTTTGGACAAGCGAGGACCCGACGAAAAGAGTGTAACACAGAGGCGAGCTTACTCTACACTACCGAGGCAGGGATAGATCGTGTCTGTAGAGGCCATCCAGGAAGGCCGGAGCTTCGACAAGCACTTCCGCATCCAGAGCCTGCTGGGCCGCGGCGGGATGGGCGAGGTCTGGCGAGCGATTGATACGCGCACCAACCAACCGGTGGCGATCAAGGTCTTGCTGGAGAAAGCAGCCCGCAAGAGGGATCTCGTGGCGCGCTTCGAGCGGGAGGCGAGGATCACCGGTCAGATCCAGAGCCCCTACATCTGCCCACTGCTCGACAGCGGCCGGGCTGGCAGCGGCGAGCTTTACCTGGTGTTCGCGCTGCTGGAGGGAGAGAGCCTTTCGGATCGGCTCAAGACCGAGCCTCAACTGGGCTTCGACGAGGCGGCGCGCTACCTGGACAACGTGCTCGAAGGGTTGATCGCGGCGCACGCGGCGGGGGTGGTGCACCGGGATCTCAAGCCCGCCAACATCTTCCTGGCCCGCACCCAGGAGGAGACCCGGGCGGTGATCCTGGACTTCGGGATCTCGAAGCTGCTACGCCGGGGCCGCAGCGGCGACGAGGCGAGCCTGACCAACTTCGACGCGACGCTCGGCTCCTTCGCCTACATGGCGCCGGAACAGGTCCGGGGCGCGGCGAGGGCGGACGAGCGGGCAGACATCTACGCCGTGGGGACAGTGGCCTTCCGCATGCTCACCAGTCGCCTGCCCTTCGAGGGCGAGAACGCGACCACGCTGCTGATGGGCAAGATGGGCCTCGACCCGCCGACACTGGGCCAGGTGACCGGGCAGCAGTGGCCGACCATCGTCGAGCAGTTCATCGCCAGGGCCCTGGCCCGCCACCGCGAGGAGCGCTACGCCACCGCCCAGGAGGCCCTCGACGCCTGGCGCGCCATCCAGGACCGCTTCGACCAGGTACGCGCCCGCTACCGCCCGATGCTCGACCGGGTGGACCCTCCGGACGCCCTGGCCTAAGCGTCCCCCTTGCGCCCGGCGCCGCGCTGTGGCTTGCACTCGCCACGCCGGCCTGTCGCCGCGCGCACCGAGAGGTTGCCATGCTGGAAGAGAAGCTACGCGAGTGCCTGACCTTCGACGACGTGCTGCTGGTGCCCGCGTACAGCGAGGTGCTTCCCCACGAGGTCGACATCAGCTCCCGCCTGACCCGCGAGCTGATGCTCCCGGTCCCCCTGGTGAGCGCCGCCATGGACTCGGTGACCGAGGCGCGCTCGGCCATCACCATGGCCCGCGAGGGCGGCATCGGCATCCTCCACAAGAACCTCTCCCCCGAGGAGCAGGCCCGGGAGGTCGAGCGGGTCAAGCGCGCCCAGAGCGGGATGATCGTCGGCCCGGTGACCTGCTCCGCCGACGAGCCCCTCCGCAACGCCCTCGCGGTGATGCAGCGGGAGAACATCTCGGGCCTGCCGGTGGTCGACGACCACGACAGGCCCGTGGGCATCCTCACCGCCCGCGACGTCCGCTTCGAGAAGAACCTGGACCAGCCTGTCTCGGCGCTGATGACCCGCAAGCTGGTCACCGTCTCCCCGGGCGTCTCCAACGAGGACGCCAAGGAGCTGCTCCACCGCCACCGCATCGAGAAGCTCCTGGTCGTCGAGGGGGACCGCCTCGTCGGCCTCATCACCATCAAGGATCTGCTCCAGACCGAGCTCCACCCCCGCGCCAACAAGGACGCCCGCGGGCGCCTCCGCGTCGGCGCCGCCGTCGGGCCGGGCCGCGACCGGGACGAGCGCGTCGCCGCCCTCCTCCACGCCGGCGCCGACGTCCTCGTCGTCGACACCGCCCACGGTCACTCCAGGAACGTCCTCGAGAGCGTGCGCACCATCAAGGGTCGCTACCCGGGCGTCCAGGTCATCGCCGGAAACGTCGCCACCGCCGAGGCCACCGCCGCCCTCATCGACGCCGGCGCCGATGCCGTCAAGGTGGGCATAGGCCCGGGCTCGATCTGCCTTGGTCCCGAGGCGCTCATCCAGATGCACGACGGCTCCCTCAAGCGCATCGACGAGGTACGCCCAGGGGAGGAGGTGATCACGCACCTCGGTCGCGTCCGCAAGGTCACCAAGGTCTACCGCCGCCCCTATGCGGGGGACATGATCCACGTCACCATCAACGGCTCTCCTGGCGTGCTGCGTATGACACCCGAGCACCCCTGCTACGCGGTGGCGTTCGAGGCACCGCTCGACCGGAGGCGTAAATACGGCGGGAAATATCTCTTCCACAAGGCCAAGTACAACCGCGGCCTCGGCTGGGTACCCGCGGGCAAGCTACAGCCGCAGGACGTGATGGTCATCCCCCGCCGCACGGTCAGCGCTGCGCCGGTGCGCTTCGACCTGCACGAGGTGGTCCCTCACTACCGGACGGACGGCGCGACCATCTGGGCCAACAAGCCCAGCCGCAACCAGAACCGCGAGAACTACGAGGCGCTCGCGGAGCGCTTCGAGACGACCCCCCGGGTGATCGGAGCCATCGTGACAGGCCAGCGCCGCGTCACGGACGCGCTCCAGGAGCGCGTGACGACCTACCTCCGCAAGACCGGCTACGAGCGCCCGAGCACGAAACACCGCCTTCCGCGCCACGTCGAGCTGGACGGGAGGTTGATGCGTCTGTTCGGCTACTACCTCGCGGAAGGACACCAGGCTGGCGCGCCGAACAACCGGCAGCTCCGCTTCGCCTTCCACGAGGATGAGCGGGAATTTTACCAGGACGTGATCGGGCTGATCCGGGATATCTTCGGCTATGACGCGGCGAAGATCACCCATGCCAAGGAGCGCCGCGGGGTCTCGATCCTGATCAGCAGCCACGCGCTGGCGAAGTTCTTCGAGTCGCTTCTGCCAGGCGACGCCACCAGCAAGCGGATCCCGCCGGAGATCCTGGGGCAACCCCCCGCACTCCTCCGGGAGCTGGTCATCGGTTGCATGCGAGGGGATGGGAGCTCGGAGGCCGAGGGCTGCGCCAGCTACAAAACAGCCTCAGCGACGCTGGCCAACCAGCTCGCCGATGTGCTCATCCGGCTCGGCTATCTCCCCTCGATCCAGCAGTATCGGCCGCAAACCGAGGGCTGGAGCACCATGTACAGCGTGCGCCTGTCCGGGGCTCAGTACGCGACCTTCCTCCAGGAATTCCCCGAGCTGGACCTGCACCCGCTTCCCCACGAGAAGGCCGGACAGAAGCAGGGGATGTGGTCCGACGCCCGGTACATTTACGTGACGATCAAGGACGTCAAGGTCAAGCGTGAGGAGCTGGAGGTCTTCAACCTCGAGGTCGAGGAAGATGAGACCTACGTGGCCAACCGGGTTGCGGTCCACAACTGCACCACTCGAGTCGTCGCGGGCACCGGGGTGCCGCAGGTCACGGCCATCGCCGACTGCGCGAAGGTCGGCGACGAGCTGGGCGTGCCGATCATCGCCGACGGGGGCATCAAGCACTCCGGCGAGGTGGCCAAGGCCATCGCCGCCGGCGCCTCCAGCGTCATGATCGGCTCCCTCTTCGCCGGCACCGACGAGGCCCCCGGCGACCTGGTGCTCTACCAGGGGCGCTCCTACAAGATGTACCGCGGTATGGGCTCGCTGGGGGCCATGCGCCGCGGCAGCAAGGACCGCTACGGCCAGGGCGGTACCGCCGACGAGAAGCTGGTCCCCGAAGGCATCGAGGGGCGCGTCCCTTACCGCGGCTCCCTGTCGGCGATCCTCTACCAGCTCGTCGGCGGGCTCCGGGCCGGCATGGGTTATTCCGGAAGCCCCGACGTCGAGCACTTCCGCAAGAACGCCCGCTTCATCCGCATCACCCAGGCGGGCCTGCGCGAGAGCCACGTCCACGACGTCATCATCACCGAGGAAGCCCCCAACTACCGCACCTCCTGAGGCCCCTCAGCCGCCACGGGCCAGCAGGCGGCGGAGCTTCCCCCGGGACACCCCCAGCCTCCGCGCCGCCTCCGACTCGTTCCCCTGGCACTGCGCCAGCACCTGCTCGACCTGCTCCCTCACCAGCACGCCCACCTTCGGCCCCGGCGCCGGCCCCAGCACCCGCTCCACCGCCCACAGCCGCAGCACCCCGGGCTCCAGCGCCATCAGCCGGTCCACCGCCGCGAACAGCTCCCGCAGGTTGAGCCGCCACGGGTGCAGCACCAGGCGCTCGGCGGCCTCGACCTCCACCCGCTCGGCGGCCAGCGGGAAGCCCCGCGCCGCCGCCGCAGACCACACCAGCGCCAGCACGTCCTCCGGACGCTCCCGCAGCGGCGGCAACTCGACCCGCGCCTGGAGCAAGCGCGCCAGCAGATCCGCCCGGAAGCGCCCCTGCTGGACCGCCTCCTCCAGGGAGCGGTTGGTGGCGGCGATCACGAGCACGTCCACCCGCGCCACCCGCTCCGCCCCCACCGGCTGCACCTCGCGGTTCTCCAGCAGCCGGAGCAGCTTGGGCTGGAGCTCCAGCGGTAGCTCCCCGATCTCGTCGAAGAAGACCGCGCCGCCGTCGTGGGCCGCGATCACCCCGCGCGCCGCCTTGCTCGCCCCGGAGAAGGCCCCCGCGGCGTGGCCGAAGAGGTGCGCCTCGAAGAGCGTGGACGGGATCGCCGCCAGGTTGAGCGCCCCCACTGGGAAACGCCTCCCCAGCGCCGCGGCGACCACCTCGGAGGCCAGCTCCTTGCCGGTACCCGACTCGCCCTCCAGCAGCACGTTCCCCGGGGGGATCCGCTGGAACCCGGCGAGCGCCTCCGCCAGCCCTCGCAGCCCGTAAGGCGCGATCATCCGGCCCAGCGGCGGCGACGGCTCCAGCCCGCCGCGCAGCTCTTCCCGGTAAACCAGCAGCGTGGAACCCAGCCGCAGCAGCGCGCCGTCGGACAGCGCCACGCGCTCCCCGGGGCGGAGCCGCACGCCGTTGACCCAGGTCCCGTTGCGCGAGCTCGCATCCTCGACGAAGCACCCGCCGCCGGGGCTGGAGAAGACCAGGTGAGGCTCCGAAACCTGGCGGTCGACGATCCCCGAGGCCGCCAGCCACGAGCGTCCCGTGGCCTCCCGGCGCGGCGGCATCGGCAGCCCCCGGAGCGACGGGAACACCGCGATCAGCGCCTCCTGCCCCCGCCGGGAAGGAGAGACCTGGGGTTTGGGGTGCTCCTCGGTCTCGGTGGGGTTCCGGCGGACGGTGGCCATGGACGAGCCTCCAGCGTAGCGGACCTCCGCCCTCGCCGGAACTCGTCCTCGTGCCCGTCCTCGACCCGCCCAGGGGCCCGGACCGCGCGGCGTGCTCCAGACGGGGGAAACGCGGTTTCAGATCGGCTTGTTTGCAGGCCGAAGCGAGGCAATCTTTGCCTGCCAGGCGGACACATCGCTCACGAACCAGGCGACCGCATCGGAACCACCCTCGCCGTCGAACTCGACGCGAAGCAGGGGCCGACCGACCGTCTTCCCCAGATGCGAGCGAACCTCGCTGACGGCGCGGATCGCTCGCAGCGGGATGCGCAACGTCGCGTCGCCGACCAGGGGCAGAAAGCAGAGCTCCTCGGGCGTCAGCACGAGGCCGCCGTTGCCGCGCACCTGCATCGCTCCCTTGGACTCGAGGCCGAAGAAATTGGCCATATCGTCCGCCAGAAGGGTCGAGCCGACCGGGTAATGCTGCTCGATGAGCGCTCTTGCCTGCGCAGCGACCCCCCGCGCCAACGCACGAGCCACGAACAGGATGACCACGACCAGCAGCACAACGCCCCCGAGTCCCAGGAGCACGGTATGTGGAGTTTCCATGGGTCATTTCTACCACACGCGCCCCTCGCAGCACCACCGCCCCGTACGCCTCGCCAGCCCGCCGTCCTGCCGTCGACAGTGCGAAAACAGTGATCGTATGCTGACTGGGTAAACCCCGGTAGCCGCGCTCGATCCGCTCGCCGTTGGCCCCGCTGACCCAGTCGACGGCGCCGTTCTTCAGGACCACCCGGGTCAGGGGGATCCCCCCCTGCTTGTCCGGAGGGATCTCCGCCGCACGCATCCCTGCGGGGCTCTTCATCGCTTCCGGATCGTCCACGTCGACGAAGGTGAACGGCACCTGGCGCCTCCGCAGGTCTTCCTGGAGCATCTTGCAGGGCCCGCACCACCGTGCTCCGAAGACGATCACCCGGTCGTTCGAGGCCGCCGGAGGAGCCGTCGTCGGCGCAGGAGGCGTGGTCGTCGTGGTCGTTGCCGTGGGAAACGGAAGGGTCGGGATCGGCAGCGCCGTGGGGAGCCCCACCGGGATCGGGATCGGTAGCACCGTGGGGATCGGGATCCGGTAAGGCGTGAAGGGAACCTGGATCGCCACCGGCGTCGGAGCGGGGGGCGCCGTGGTCGTGGTGGGGCGAGGTGGCGTCGTCGCGGTCGCAGTGGCCGTCGCGGTCGCCGGAGGAAGGGTGGGCAGCGGCGCGGGGGCCCCGGTGGTGATCGGATCCAGGGTGGCCAGGGGAGCCGGCGGAGAGACGACGGGATCCGGCAAGGGGGGAGGTTCCTGCTCCTTCGAGCAGCCGAGCTGTGCGACGAGCAACCCCAGCATCATCCATCGTGCGTCCATGGCTCCTAACTCCCTGCTGTACGCCGTATCGAACCGAGGTTAGCAGCTTCCGCGACCGTGGCGTGGGCGGCAGCCCTGCCCTCCCCCCCATCTTCCCCATCCTCCCCATCCTCCCCATCCTCCCCACCCACCTCCTCCAAGGCGGGGAGGCCACTGCTGCTGCTGCCCCCAGGGGCTCGCGTTCGGGATCGTCGGGGCAGGTGTCCCCCGGGTCAAACCGCTGCGGACCGCGACGTGCTCGGAGCGAATCCCCTCGGCAAACAGGAGGATCTCGTCCACCTCGAAGTCATCCACATCCCCGCTGACCCGCTGCCCGGCGATCAGGCACACCTGCGACGGACCTTCCGGGAGGTGGACCCGGTAGAGCGGTGACTGCTGGGTGGCGCTCGGAGTAACCCCGCCGTACTCCCCCTGTTCCAGGGTGATCGGGAGCGCGAAGGTGCGCTCGTTCACCGTGAGCTGGTTGGCCAGGGTCTCCGTGTTCCGGACGTTGATGACCTGCACGAAGCCATCGACCGGTCGGGGCAGGTTCACCAGCGAGCAGTTCATGGCCGCGGTCGACTCTCCGTGGACCCAGTTCTGCCCCGTGGCCACGTTGTTCCCCAGGTGCACCGGGCGCCCCAGCAGCGGGATCCCCTCCGACACGGGGAACACGGGGGACGCGGACGATGCAGGCAGATCCACGGCTCTCCTGCACCCGGTGGCCAGCGACAGGAGCATCCAACCAGCAGCGAAGAGGCGAGGGAAGTTGCGCATGGTGCCTCCTCGCCGAGCAACCCGGATGCCAGCGACCGTCTCCGGTCGTTTTTCCCTGGAAACTTTGTGCCTCGGTTGCTTCCGAACGGATCGCGATCAGGCCCGAGGGGCCCGGCGTTGATCGCGATCCATCCGGAGCGAGAGTCGGTCCGTTGGGGTCGCAAGGAGCGGGGAGAGGGTGTATAAAAATACGGTGGAGTTCCAGGTCGGACAGCAGATCGATCACTTCGCACTGGTGCGACGCCTGGGCGAGGGGGGGCAGGGGGAGGTCTGGCAAGCCACCGATCTGCTCCATCCGGGCCGCCAGGTGGCGCTCAAGCGGGTCGCTCCTCCCGCCGGCAGGCAGGTGGACCTGGAGCGCGCCCGCCGGGAAGCCTACCGCCTTGCCTCGGTGCAGCACCCGGGGCTGGTCCGCTGCCACAAGCTGCTGGAGCCCCCAGAGCGCCACGAGCTGATCCTGGTCATGGATCTGGCCGAGGGCGCCTCCCTCGACGACCTGCTGGACGATCCGAGGCTGACGATGGGCCACCGGCATGCGCTGCTGCTCCAGATCGCCCAGGCGCTGGCGGCGCTCCACGAGGCAGGGATCGTCCACCGGGATCTCAAGCCTTCCAACGTCATCGTCGGCCCCCGCTTCTGGATGAATCCCGGCGAGCCCGGCTCGGTCAAGCTGGTCGACCTGGGGATCGCCGTGGAGATCGGCAACCCGGCGCCGCTCACCCAGCCGGACCGCGTCATCGGAACCTGCCCCTACATGGCGCCGGAGACCCTCTCTCCTTCCGCCTTCGACCCGGCCCGCCGTGGCCCCACGCCGGCGGTCGACGTCTTCGCCTGGGGCGTCTTTGCCTGGAAGCTGCTCCTCGGTGGGCACCCGACGGGACTCTCGTACAGCGGGACGCTCGCAGAATTTCTGATGGCGTACATCGGCGCCCGAGAGAACCCCTCCTGGGCGCGCTCTTCCCTGCTTCCTCCGATAGAGCCGCTGCTCCGGGATTGCCTCCAGCTTGAGGCGAGCAAGCGGATCCAGGACGCCGCCGAGATCGTCCGGAGGCTCCTCCCGGCGCGCACCGTGCCGATGCCGGATCCCTTCACCCACACCGAGGAAGTGACCACACCGAGCGTCCCACCGTCCTCCGTCTCCACCTCGACGAGCATCCCGGCGGTGAGCCACACCCAGAACAACGCGGCCCCCCTGCCTCGGCCCTCCTCGCCCAGCGTGATCCCGCCGGCTCCAGCCCCCCGGCGCAAGCCCTCCCGAACCCCCTGGCTGGGGGCGTTGCTCCTGTTCGCTGCGGGCTTCCTCGGCGCGTTGCTCCTGGTGGGGTGGTTCTCCCTGGAGACCCTCGCAAAGTCTGTCTCGACCTCCTCTCCGGCGCCTGCCCCCGCTCCTCCCCGGGGCACCACGGCGCCCCGCAGCACCACGATCCCTCCGCCGACCTCCACCACGACGCCCGGCGGACCTTGCGCCTGCGACACCAGCAAGACGATGCGCGGCTGCGCCTCCGGGCGGGCGACGGCGCAGCAGTACGCCTGCGGGGCGAACCTGCCGCCGTCGAGTGCGTGGAAGCTCCGGCTCTCGTTTGTCGTCGGCCCGGGCAACCGCAGCCTGATAGACGAAGATCCGAACGCCTTGGTGAAGTACTGCGTGAGCGGCACGAGCCAGTGCACGACCATCACGATCCGGGTGGCAGGCCAGCAGGCGAACCACTGCGGGAAATACTATGCCCTGCCGGTGACCATCGAGGACATCACGACGCGAGGGATCGACGTGCATGTATTCAGCAGCGCGGGCGTGCCGCGGTGGAGCGCCCTCGGGAACAAGCACGCCGCCCTGCGGACCGGAGCGCTCTGCGACGGGCTGATCTTCGCGCCGAAGCAGGAGAGCGGGATCCAGAAGGTAGGGTTCTTCCTGGAGGATCCTTGACCCCCCTTCCCCTGGGCGCGCGATCTGCTAGACTGCGCTCCACCTCCGGGGTCGTCTAACGGCAGGACAGCGGATTTTGGTTCCGCTTATCGGGGTTCGAATCCCTGCTCCGGAACTGTATCCTGACCAGGTGGAACCGGCGCTCACCCGCAGGCGCACCCGGACCTGGGGCCGCCGGGGCGAGGCTCGCAGGCAAGCACGCGACCCCGGGCGTCCAGGGCGATCTCGCAGCAGGCATCGAAGAGCGCCCTCAGCCGCTCCCGCCCCCGCTGCACCCGCGACTTCATCGCTGGCAGCGAGATCCCCAGCATCTCCGCGGCTTGCTTCTGCGTCAGCCCCTCCAGCTCGGTGAGCGTCAACGCCTCCCGGTAGGGAGAGGGCAACATCGCCACGAAGGGCGCCACGTACAGGGCCAGGAGCTGCTCCGCGGAGTCTTCGTCATCCCCTGGCGCTGCCTCGTCCGGGAGCTCGCCCTCCCCCGGGAGCAGCGGGTGGCGAGCCCGGGCCCGGTGGTGATCGACGATGGCGCTGCGGGCCACCCGGTAGACCCAGGCCCCGAAGCGCTGCTCGTCGCTCAGCCCCAGGAGGCCCCGCTGCATCCGCAAAAAGACCTCCTGCATCACGTCCTCCACGTCGGAGGACGGCACGCGCCGCGCCACAAACGGACGCAGTCGCGCCGCCAGCTCGTCGTGGGCGCCGCGAGCGTCCGCCGGGATCACGCCGAGGCCCCCCCGGGGCAACACGAGGGGCCACAGCAGGAGCGCGTCGCCCCTGGCTTCACCGCCTCGATGGTGGCCGAGGCCACGTAGTCCTCCGCCCCGGACCCCGGCAACCACGCCCGGATGAAGGCGCGGCTCTCCGGCTTCGGCGTCACCCGGATGGTGTCGAAACCGACATCCCGAAGGATCTGCTCCAGCTCGGCCAGCGAGATCGCCCCGCTCACGCAGCCGGCGAGGGCCTCCACCTGGGCCTGGAGCGCCTCGGGCAAGGGCGCCAGGGCCACGACGTCGGCGATGGCGAGGCGGCCGCCGGGGGCGAGCACGCGGAAGGCCTCGCGGAAGACCGAGCGCTTGTCCGGGGAGAGGTTCACCACGCAGTTGGAGAGGATCACGTCGATGGAGGCGTCCGCCACCGGCAGGTGCTCGATCTCCCCGAGGCGAAATTCGACGTTGGTGGCCTCCACCTGGGCGGCGTTCTTCCGGGCCTTCTCGATCATGGCGGCGGTCATGTCGACGCCGATGACCTTGCCGGAAGGCCCCACCTGCCGGGCCGCCAGCAGGCAATCGAAGCCGGCCCCGCTGCCGAGGTCGAGCACCCGCTCGCCGGGCTTGAGGGCGGCGATGGCCTGGGGGTTTCCGCAGCCGAGGCCCAGGTTGGCCCCCTCGGGCACGGCGGCCAGCTCCTCGGGGGAGTAGCCGAGTTGCTGACCGATGTCGGAGGGAAGCTGGACCGGCCCGCAACAACCCGGGGCGCAACCCCCCCCGCGCTGCTCGGCCACCTTGCCATAGAACTCACGCACCGTCTGGCGCACGCTGTCTTCGGAACGCTGGGTCATCGTCGATCTCCTTTGCTCACCAGGACGGGCGGTTAGAGCGAAGGATGCAGGAAATCAGCGCACGCTCCCTGGCCGACGTGCACCCGGACCAATGGGTCGCCGATAACCCTGCCAGGAGCACCGGCTCCCGGTCCGCGGGCATCCCGGCCAGCTCGACCTCGGTGAGGCGAGCGTAGATCTCGATGAGGTTTCCGCCCGGGTCCTTGAGCCAGAGCTCGTGGAGAGGCGTGCCGTGCCAGGTGGTGCGCGCCGGTTTGTGGATGGGCCACCCCGCCGCCTGAGCCCGGCGCTGGGCCTCGGCGACGGCCTCCCGGGAGCCCACGTCCACCCCCAGGTGGTAGAGGGTATCCTGGTGGAGCGTGAGCCCGTCGTCGACGAGGAGGACGAAGTTGGTCCGGAGCGCCTCGCTCACGAAGGTCACGTAGCGGTGGGTCCACTCCTTCGGGGGGACGCCGAGGAGCCAGGTGTAGAAGCGGGCCGCGGCGGGGAGATCCGCCACGCGGAGGCTCGCGTGGAACTCGCGGGGGTCGGGCCCCTCGGGGACGTCGCGCAGCGCCGCGAGCACCTCCAGCCTGGCGCGGATCTGATCGCGAGCCACGCGAAAATGCTGGAGCCGCTCCTCGTCCGGGAGCACCTCGTGCTTGCGATCGGGGTCCTTGAGGGGCCAGTGGAGGCGCCGGGCGCTCCCGAGGAACACGGGGCAGACCTCCTCGGCACAGAGGGTGATGACCAGGTCGATCCCCGCCGGGTCGATGGTCTCCACCGACTTGGAGGTGTGGGTCGACAGATCGATGCCCACCTCGGCCATGGCCTGGATGGCGAAGGGATTGACCCGGGAGGGCACGGAGCCAGCCGACTGGACCCGCACCCGCTCGCCCCAGAGGTGGCGCGCCAGGCCCTCGGCCATCTGGGAGCGCGCCGAGTTGGCCACGCAGAGGAAAAGGACGCTATCGAAGGAGAATCCGGGCATGGAGACCTCTCAGGGAGCCGGGGAAGAGGCGGGAAACCAGCCCCGGGTCCGGTTGGCGAAGGCGACGAGGGAGAGCATCACCGGGACCTCGATGAGGACCCCGACCACGGTGGCCAGCGCCGCGCCGGAAGCAAGGCCGAAGAGGCTGATGGCGACGGCCACCGCCAGCTCGAAGAAGTTGGACGTGCCGATCATCGCCGCCGGCGCCGCGACGTCGAAGGGGAGCTTGAGCGCCCGGGCGAGCCCGTAGGCGATGGCGAAGATACCGTAGCTCTGGATCAGCAGCGGGATCGCGATGAGGAGCACGCGCCCCGGCTGCTCGACCAGGGTCTTCGCCTGGAAGCCGAAGAGGAGGACCACCGTCAGCAGCAGGCCGAGGATCGAGGTCGGTTTGAGCCTCTTGCCGAGGAGCTCCACCCGCTCCTTCGTCAACGCTCGCTGCGTCCCGACCCCCGCGGCGAGGGGGATGACCACGAAGATGACCACCGAGGCCAGGAGCGTCGCCCAGGGGACCTGGATCGACGTCACCCCCAGCAGCAACCCCGCGATCGGCGCGAACGCGAAGACCATGATCAGGTCGTTCACCGAGACCTGGACCAGCGTGTAGTTCGCGTCGCCGTCGGTGAGGTGGCTCCAGACGAAGACCATCGCCGTGCAGGGGGCGACGCCGAGCAGGATCATCCCGGCGATGTATTGCCCCGCGTCCTCCGCCGGGACCAGCCCCGCAAAGGCATGGCGGAAGAAGAGCACCCCGAGCCCCGCCATCGTGAACGGCTTGATCAGCCAGTTGACCGCCAGCGTCAGCGCCAGCCCCCGGGGCTTCCTCCCCACGTCCTTGAGGCAGGAGGGATCCACCTTCAGCATCATCGGGTAGATCATCAGCCAGATCAGCACCGCCACCACCAGGTTGACCCGCGCCCACTCCAGGCGCGACACCACCTCGAACAGGCCAGGCACCGCGAGGCCCAGGCCAACCCCCGCGCAGATCGCCAGCGCCACCCACACGGAGAGATACCGCTCGAACAAACCCATGGACCCATCGCTCCTTGCCGCGAGGCTCACCGCCTCGCCCTCAGCAGCACCCCGAACCCCCTGGCTTGCCCCGCTTGCAGCAGTCCTCCCAGAGGTAGTCCGTCAGCGCTCGCAGCGAGGAAAAATCCGCCGCGTAGTAGTGGTAAGTCCCCTCCCCTCGCTGGCGCATCAGCCCCGCGTCCACCAGCCGCTTGAGGTGGTGGCTCAGCGTCGACGCCGGCACCGCCATGTGCGCCTGGATCTCCCCCGCAGAGACCCCTTCCTCCCCGTGCTGGACCACGAAGCGTAGCACCCTCAACCGCGCCGGATGCCCCAGCGCGCCGAGCTGCGCCGCATGCCGCTCCAGCTTCGTGGCCACCCTCTTCTTCTATATTTTTCGAACCATCGAAGCAAGCTTTTTCTCCCCCGCGGCCTCCCCCTCGGCGCAGTGATCGAGCAGGACGCAACGACGGGGGACGAGGTTACCCTTCCGGGTTGTAGACGGGGGTGGCGACGTCGACGGGGCGGATGCCCCAGATCTCCTCGGCGTACTGGCGGATGGTGCGGTCGGAGGAGAAGGGGCCGCCGCCGGCGACGTTGCGGATGGCCATGTGCTGCCAGCGGGCCTGGTCGCGGTAGGCGCCGAGGGCGCGGAGGCGCTCCTGCTGGTAGGCGGGGTAGTCGGCGATGACCATGTAGGGGTCGCGGGTCAGGAGGTTGTCGACGAACTCGCGGAAGAGGGTCTTGTCCTCGGGGGAGAAGAAGCCGCCGCGGACCAGCTCCAGGACCTCGGCCAGCTCCGGGTTGTCGCGGAGGTGGTCGAGGGGGCGGTAGCTGGCCTTGCGGTCGTGGACCTCCTGGGCGGTGAGGCCGAAGAGGAAGAAGGCGTCGGGGCCCACGGAGTCGCGGATCTCGATGTTGGCGCCGTCGAGGGTGCCGAGGGTGATGGCGCCATTGAGGGCGAACTTCATGTTCCCGGTGCCGGAGGCCTCGAAGCCGGCGGTGGAGATCTGCTCGGAGATCTCCGTGGCGGGGATCAGGCGCTCGGCGAGGGAGACGCGGTAGTCGGGGACGAAGTGGACCGCGACCGGCGAGGATCCGGGGTTCTCGTTGATGACCTCGGCGACGCCGTGGATCAGCCGGATGATCAGCTTGGCGTTGACGTAGCCGGGGGCAGATTTCCCCCCGAAGAGGAAGGTGACCGGGGGGATGTCCAGGCCGCTGCGGCGGTGGCGGAGGTAGAGCCCCGCCACCGACAGGATGTTGAGGAGCTGGCGCTTGTACTCGTGCATCCTCTTGATCTGGGTGTCGAAGATGCTGTCTGGATCGAGCTGGATCGAGCTGGTCTCCGCCAGGTAGCGGGCGAGGGCCTTCTTGTTGCTCGCCTTGATCTCCGCCATGCGCCCCTGCACCTCCGGGTCGTCGGCGAAGGGGCGGAAGGCGGCCAGGCGATCCAGGTCGGTGACCCAGCCCTTGCCGATCTTCTCGTCGAGGAGGGCGGCGAGGCCCGGGTTGCACTCCAGGAGCCAGCGGCGCGGGGTGACGCCGTTGGTCTTGCTGTTGAAGCGCTCCGGGAACATCTCGGCGAAGTCCCGGAGCACGTTGCTGCGGAGCAGCTGGGTGTGGAGCTCCGAGACGCCGTTGACGCTGTGGGTACCGACCACCGACAGGTTGGCCATCCGGACGTTGCGCCCGTTGGTCTCCTCGATCAGGGACATGCGCCGCAGCCGGTCGTTGTCCCCGGGGAAGTGGATCTGCACCGCCCGGAGGAAGCGGGTGTTGATCTCGTAGATGATCTCCAGGTGGCGGGGCAGCAGGCGCTCGAACAGCTCGACGCTCCAGCGCTCCAGCGCCTCGGACATCAGCGTGTGGTTGGTGTAGGCGCAGGTGGCCTGGGTGATGGTCCAGGCGCGCTCCCAGGGGAGGTGGTGCTCGTCGAGGAGGACACGCATCAGCTCCGGGATGGCCACGGACGGGTGGGTGTCGTTGAGCTGGATGGCCACCTTCTGGGGGAAGAGGTCGAAGTTCTCGTGGTGGCGGCGGAAGCGGCGGACGATGTCGCCGATGGAGCAGGCGACGAAGAAGTACTGCTGCTTGAGGCGAAGCTCGCGGCCCACCTGCACCGAGTCGTTGGGGTAGAGCACCTTCGAGATGGTCTCGGAGCGGGTCTTGTCGTAGACCGCCTTCTCGTAATCCCCGGCGTTGAACACGTCGAGGTCGAACTCCTCGGTGGAGCGGGCGGACCAGAGGCGCAGCGTGTTCACGTTGCTGCGACCATAACCAAGGATGGGGGTGTCATAAGGGACACCGAGCACGTTCTGGGTGTCGACCCAGCGGACCTGGAGGTGACCCTTGCTGTCGAGGTGGCGCTCGACGCGGCCGTAGAAGCGGACCGGGAGGGCGTGCTCGGGGCGCTCGAACTCCCAGGGGTTGCCGAAGCGGAGCCACTCGTCCGGGTGCTCGACCTGGTAGCCGTTGTGGATGGCCTGGCGGAAGATGCCGAATTCGTAGCGGATGCCGTAGCCGAAGGCGGGGAGGCCGAGGGTGGCCATGGAGTCGAGGAAGCAGGCGGCGAGGCGGCCGAGGCCGCCGTTACCGAGGCCGGCGTCGGGCTCCTCCTCGAAGAGGCGGTCGAGGTCGACGCCGAGGTCGTGGGCGATCTGGCGGGCCTCGTCCAGCAGCTCCAGGTTGACCAGGTTGGTACGGAGCAGCCGGCCCATGAGGAATTCGGCGGACAGGTAGGCGACGAACTTGGCGTCCTGGGCCCGGTAGGCGTCGTGGGTGGCGATCCAGCGCTGGACCACCCGGTCGCGGGTGAGGAGCGCCCAGGCGAGGTAGCGGTCATGCGGGGTGGCGCGGCGGAGGGCGCGCGCCCTGGCGAACTGCACCTGGTCGAGGAAGGCGCGGCGGAGGGCCTGGGGCGAGGTGCTGGTCCGATCGTCCTCGATGATGACGCGCGGCGCCGACGGATTCTGGCTCTGGGACATGGATACCCCCTGGAGGTTTCGTGTCGTTCCGGACTGCGGGGGCAGCCTATCACCGGGGGTGTGGCGTTCGTGTCGCGTTTGTTCAGCCGGCGAGGGAGGCGGCCTCGACGCGGCCGAGGAGCAGCGGGGGCGCAGGGAAGGAGGTATCCGCCAGGGTGAAGGCGGCGCGGACCCGGGGCTCGATGTCCTTGGCGGCGGCGCGGGTGCGGGCGTGGATCCGCACCAGGGGGGTGCCCTTCTTCACCTTGTCGCCGCAGCGGACCAGCAGCTCCAGGCCGACATCGGGCTCGACCGCCTGGTCGGCGCGGGTACGGCCGGCCCCCAGCGAGACGGCGCTCAGGCCGAGTTCCAGGGGGTCGACGCCGGTGACCCACCCGGCACGGTCGGCGTTGACGTCGAGGTGGGCCGGAGCGCGGGGGAGCCGGTCGGGCTCGTCGACGACCCGGGGGTCGCCGTGGTGCGCGGTGATGAGGGAGCGCATGACCGAGGCGGCGCGGCCGTCGGAGATCACCTTGCGGAGCAGCTCCTCCCCCTGGGCGACGTCGCTGGCCTTGCCTCCGAGCACGAGCATCTCGGCCCCCAGCGCCAGGGTGCAGGCCACCAGGTCGTCGGGGCCTCGCCCGTGGAGGACCTCGATGGCCTCGCGGGTCTCCAGGGCGTTGCCGATGGTGCGGCCCAGGGGGGCGCTCATGTCGGTGAGGAGAGCGACGACCTTCTTGCCGGCGCGGGTGCCGACCCGGACCAGGGCCTCGGCCAGCTCCCGGGCGCGGTCGGCGTCCTTCATGAAGGCGCCGCGGCCGACCTTGACGTCAAGGACGAGGGCGTCGATCCCCTCGGCGAGCTTCTTCGACAGGATGCTGGCAACGATGAGGGGGATGCACTCGACGGTGGCGGTGACGTCCCGCAGCGCGTAGATCCGCTTGTCCGCGGGGGCGATCTGGGCGGTCTGACCGATCATGGCGACGCCGACCTCGCGCACGGTCCGGAGGAAGTCCTCCGTGGAGAGGTCGACCCGGAAGCCGGGGATGGCCTCCAGCTTGTCGAGGGTTCCTCCGGTGTGGCCCAGCCCCCTGCCGGAGACCATCGGCACCGGGACCCCGCAGGCCGCCACCATCGGCGCCAGGCAGAGGGACACCTTGTCCCCGACCCCGCCGGTGGAGTGCTTGTCCACCTTGACGCCGGGCACCGACGACAGATCGAGCACCTCACCGCTCCGGAGCATGGCGTCGGTCAGCTCGTTGGTCTCCGCATCGCTCAGCCCCCGCAGGAACGCCGCCATCAACCAGGCGCTCATCTGGTAGTCGGCCAGCTCCCCCGACATCAGGGCACCGATGATGCGGCGGATCTCTCCCTCCTTGTGCTCCAGACCCTCTCGTTTCTTGGCGATCAATTCGACGAGGCTTGTCATCCGACGGTGTTCTCCAGGGCTCTCTTCGTTCTCAGATCTTCTTGTACTCTTCCACGAACTCCCAGTCCGCGATGACCTGTTTCTTCAGGAGCAACGAGAGGAGCGCGGCGAAGAGGGCCTCCCAGCCGGCGTTGTCACCCAGGATCTCGCTGGCGTCGGCCCCGTGCGAGACCGCGCGGAGCGCCGCGATCAGATCCCGGGCGGTGAGCTGCTCGGAAGGGTCCGAGGAGGGCGCCTCCGAGGGAGGCCCCGAGGGGGGCGGTGCCTCCAGGGCGGGGGCGGGCACAGCCGACGCCTCCGGGGGCGGGGCCGCGGGG
>CAZSDX010000067.1:0-18543 GCA_964605685.1 uncultured Polyangiaceae bacterium | reverse complement strand
GGCGCTGGCGGTGCTGGCGGCCGGGATCGCGCTGGGCTTCGGGTTGACCCGGGCGCCCGCAGTGGCCGGGGCGATCCAGCAGCGGAGCCTGGTGGCCGCCGGGGTGCTGCTGCCGATCCGGGGTCGCCTCTTACCGGGAGCATCCTCCCCGGGCCTCGGGCATCCCCTGGATGTTCCAGTAGTCCGGAGCAATGGGCAGATCCCGCTCTGCGAGAACCTGGCTCCCCAGCAGGACGCGAGCCTTCATCCGCATCCCGCCGGTCCCGGGGGGAGCCGCCATGGTGAATTGCCACAGCCCTGGGGCCACCCGGGTCAGCGGTCGCGTCAGCCGGGCCTGCGCGATCTCCAGCCGGAGCTGCCCGGGGTCAAAACCGTCCGCAGGACGCCCCTCCGCGTCCCGGAGCATCAGCGTGCCGGTGACCGGCCACTGGCCGTCTGGCCGCAGGAACTCGCTCGACAGGTGGAGCCAGCTCCGCCCCACGTCAGGGGCGGAGGCAGGCCGCTGCTCCGTGGGCGCCAGAAGCTCCAAGCTGGCGTCGATGTCCAGGGCGCCGGGGCCGGACTGGGCCTCGCTGGGGACGATCCCCTGGAAGCGCCTCGACCCCGCCTGGAGCAGCGCCACGATCTCCGGCTGGGTCAGGGAGGGGCGCTGCTCCAGCAGCAGGGCCACCGCCCCGGCCACCTGGGGTGCCGACATGCTGGTCCCGGACGCGACCGCATGCTCCTCGTCCACCACGTAGCAGTCCTTCACGCCCCCGCAGCGCCCGGAAGGCGCCGAAAACATGCTGAAGGCATTCTGATCCGGGCGAGCATCCCGGCTCATCGCCGCGGCCACGAAGCCCCCCGGGGCGGTGATCTCCGGCTTCAGCGCGCCCAGCGCGTTGGGGCCAGCCCCGCTGAAGTAGCAGACCGTATCCCCCGGAGGATTCTCCAGCGCCCCCACCTGGGACACCGCCAGCGTCGGGCCCGTCTTCGTCGGCCAGGTGAGCCGGTTCAGGGTACATCCCACCGCCAGCAGCGCCGGGTGCGTCGCTGGCACGTTGATCGTCCCCTGCTTGAGCGGGTTCAAGAAAAGCATCCCCCCCGTGCTGCTCCCGAACTCCGCCTCCCCCAGCCCCTGGACCCACAGCTGCGCCGTCCCGTTCCCTTCCAGAACGATGGACACCCGATCTCCGGGGTTGAACGAGCCGTCCGCGATCACCACCGCCCCGTTGTTCCTCGCCGGGATCGGCGAGGACTCCCCCGATACCCCGTTGATCACCGCCAGGTACGGCCTCCCTCCCTCCTCGTCCAGCGCCCCCTGCTGCCCCCGCGCCTGGCCGCTCAGCACCTCCTCCCCGTTCCATTCCAGGCCCACCTTCACGTCGTCCCCCGGCTGGAAGGTGATCCACACGTAAGCCGACCCCTTCGCCTGCTTCTTCGCCACCGGCATCGTCATCACCAGCCGCGTCTTTGACCGCGCCAGCGACCTCGCCTCCGTGTGCGTCCCGTAGCCCTGCCCCCCCGTGTCCGACAGGATCCCTCCGCTGTTCCCTGCGGCCACCACCACCACCTGACCGGGTTTTTCTTGACCCACAAAGGAGGCCAGCCCCTCCTCCAGCGGGCTGGTGCCGTCGTGGGGGCCGTAGTCGCCTCCCAGGGAGACGTTGACGACGGCTGGCATCCCCATGGCCCCCGCCCGGTCGAAGACGAAACGCACCGCGTTGAGCAGATCGGCGTCGGTGACCGACTGGCCTCCGGCGCTGCGGGTAACCCGGACCGCGACCAGGGTGGCCTCTGGGGCGACGCCGGCGTACTTCCTGCCGGGGCTCCCGTTGCCGTTGCCGGCGGCGATCCCGGCGACGTGGGTGCCGTGGCCCACGGCGTCGGTGGGCGGGGTCGCGCCCTCGAACTCCGGAGGGATGCCTCCATCCTCCGCGGCGGCGAGGAACTTGTCGATCTCCGTCGCGGAGTAGACCGCGCAGGGCGACTGCGGACGCTGGACGCAGCCGAATTTGGCCTCCAGCTCCGGGTGGAGGCCCAGGGGCTTGTTCGCCAGGTCCAGGAGCCAGGCGATGCGGGTGCCTCCCTTGGCGGAGAAGCGCAGGTCCGGGTGGCTGGGGTCCAGGCCGGTGTCCAGCACGCCGACGACCACGTTCTTCCCGAGGCGGCCCTTCTTGTGGGCGGCGCGGGCGTGGGTCCACTGCTCGCCGGAGACGTCGCTCAGCAACCGGAGCGGCGGGGTCACCCAGGGACGACGGGCCGCGTGGGTGAGGAGGAAGGCATCCAGCTCCCCCGGGTCCAGCCAGCGGGCGCCGAGCCCCGGGGCCACCTCCAGCAGCCCCAGCGCAGCCGGATCGTCCCCGGGCTGGAGCCGCACCGTGACCGGGATCGATCCGCCTGGATCCGCCAGCGGGTGCGCCGGGCGCGTGCGCAGCGCCAGCGCGACGGCCGCAGGGGAGAACACCGGAGCCGCGCGCTCGGCCCCCGCCAGGGACGAGACCAGCGGGAGCAACGCGAGGGAAGCTAGCCAGAAGCGACGCATCGGCGCTGGAGTCTACGCCGAGCCCCGGGGCTGCTACCATCCAGCCCATGCGATCCCTCCTTGCCTCCGCCGCCGCGGCCTTGCTGACCCTGGGCAGCGCCAGCGCCTCGGCCCAGTACCAGCCCCAGCCGGGGTACGGTCAGCCCCCCCCCGGCGGGTACTACGGACAGCCTCCTCCTGGGGGGTACTACGGGCAGCCTCCGCCGGGCGCCTACGGTCCTCCGCGGGGCGGCTACGGAGCGCCCCCGCCCAAGCCCCGGCCCCCGCCGGAGCCCCTCTTCAGCCTGCGCATCAACCCCATCGACCTGTTCTTCCAGCGGGCGACCATCGAGGGCGAGGTGGCGGTCATCGACTACCTCTCGGCGGAGCTGGCGCTCCGGTATGTCTTCGGGGATCCGAGGGCCTCCAGGGATGCGCTCTACACCTCCACCGGCTACGAGTTCTCCGGGCGCCTGGGGTTCTGGCCGGGGGGTGTCCCCCTCAAGGGCTTCTTCCTCAAGGCGACGGGGGATTACTCCACGTACAACTACAAGAGCGACGCGGGGTCCGCCTCCTTCGGGGAGCCGGCGCTGGGGATGCTCCTCGGCAGCCAGACCATCTTCGGTCGCTACAGCGGCTTCACCTTCAGCGGCGGCATCGGAGCCCGCTACGTCTTTGCCCAGGAGCGCGCCCTCCCGGTCCCTGGCCCCGACGCCCCCTCGAACCAGCGCTACGTCTGCGGGAAGACCGAGAGCGAAAAGGCCATCGCCTGCATCGACCACCGGGGCCCCGAGCTCATCGGCCAGCTCGCCATCGGCTGGACGTTCTTATCCACCCCCGCGCTACCCCGCGGGGCGTCAGAAATGCGCCCGCGGGGACTCCTTGAGGCCATGGAAGACGCCCTCCCTCTCCCCCGCTGGATCGAACGGCTCGCCCGCTTCTCGCTGATCCGGGTCAGCACCGAGGTCGATGTGCTCCGCGACCTGCCGCTCCGGGAACCCGCCTGTATCCAGGTCCGTGGCCAGCTCGGGGCGCTCTTCCGCGAGCAGCGATGCCTGACCCGGGCGGCCTCCTGCGCGGGGTGTCCCTGGAGCAACGAGTGCGATTTTGCCCGGGTCTTTGACGCCGAAGGGAGCCCGCGACAGACCCCTGCCTACTGGCTCCAGGGGGTCCCGGCGCACACGTCGCTCCGGGCCGGAACCTTCGGGCAACCGACCCTGTGGCTCCTGGAGAAAGAGGCAGCCTCGGCGCCTTTCCTGGGGGAAGCGCTTCGCCGGGCCTTGCTCCAGCTTGGTCGTCCTCCTCGAACGCCCCGCTGGGCCCCGGCGCTCCGGGTGCGTCCGGTGCGGATCGAGCCCCTGGAGCTCCCCCGGGGGAATCCGTCCACTCGCTGGACCTTCCGGGCCGAGACCCCGCTGGACCTCCGCTCCGACGACGAGGAGCGCCACCGGAGCGCCTGCCCGGAGGCCCCGGAATTCTCCCTCCTGGTGGAGGCCACCATCCGTCGCCTGTACCGCCTGGCCCAGGAGGTGTTCCCGGGGGTTGAATTCCCCCAGCCCCGGCGTCCGGACCTCACCGGGATCCGACGCCACGGAGGCTTCGCACCGATCCACAACCGCCGCTTCAGCCACCGCCAGCTCCAGGCCATGCCCCTCCAGGGCCTCGTGGGCGAGCTCCACGTCGAGGGAGACGCCCTCCTGGACCTCTCCCCCCTCCTCCACCTTCTCCCCGCCCTCAGCGTCGGCAAGAAGACCACCATGGGCCTCGGCTGGGTGGACGCCCAGCCGTCGTAAGCGCGTCAAGGGAGCCCAAGGAGACGCATCACCCTCTCCTTCACCTGGACCAGAGTGGCGTCGCTGACCTGACCCCATCGGGCCAGAAGCCGGGTAGTTGAGATGGAGCGAATGTCCTCTATTTTTGCCCAGCTTTGCGTACTCAAACCGCCTTCAGGGGGATCAATCTGCACATGCAGTGGTTGGTTTTTGTTCTGGCTCGTCAGCGGGATAACCACCACCAATCCTGCAGGGCCATGGTTGAAAAAATCCACCGAAAGGATCAGTACAGGGCGTTTTCCGCTCTGCTCTCGCCCACGGATGGGATCCAGGTCCGCGAGCCAAATTTCACCCCGGTTGGGTTTCATGTTCACGTTCTTTGGGGTTTGGGATCGCGATGAAACCGTCCGTTCATGGCGATCTGGGGGGGAGCGGGAGGTTATCGAGCCCCACCGGATAGGGATCCTCCTCCAGACCATCCCCCAGGGTACTTTCCCAGAGTTGACGCTCCGCCTCGTCCTCTGCGGCAAGGGAAGGATCCTGGTTCGCAGCGGCAAAAGCTCGATTCGCCTCCTCCCAAAAGAGGTGGTCAGCGTAGAACCGCAGGGCTTCCGCAAGGACGAGGCCCATCGGTTTACCATTCTGGCGGGCCAGCTTCTGTAGGGCCATGTGGGTTTGATCGTCAACACGAACGAGCTGGCTCATCTTTGTTTACCTTGCAAGTATACACGACTGTAAACGAGCCCCCGACGAACGCAACGAAAAATTTTGTCAGGACCCCTCCCCTTCGGTGCGTTTCCGTTGCTGAGCCATCCCGTCGAGCAGGGTAGCGAGAGCCGACCCGGCACGAGGAGAAGAAGGCGCGGAAGGACGGGGAGACGAGGCGAGGGAAGTGGTCACGCCAGGGTCGATACCGCACACCAAAAGGTCGTGCTACCCCGAAAAAGAAGGCCGAATTTAGGCCTCAGTGCCAGAGTTACACCCATTCCTTTCCCTCCCCCCGGCCCTCTCTCCGTGGGAGACGGAAGATGTAGTTGGAGGAGAGGAATCCTCAGCACCTCTGGCCTAACATCGAATTGTTATTCGATGACGACAGGTTTTTTCCCTTCGACAACGACAGGTTTTGTTCCTTTTTTAAGATCTTCCCACATCGACTTGAAATCTTTGCTAGAAACTCTACTTACCAACGTCGCATGGTAACCCCCTGCAAAGATAGCCACACCACGTCCGATCTGAACAGACAATCCCACATCACTTTCGTTATTTACAAAAGACCAAAATCGGTCGTGGACATCGATCTCGTCATGATGATTCACTCGCTGAGGCTCTTTGGCGTGAACTTGTACTTTGGCTCCGGAGGGCAAAATTTCACACAGGAAACTTTCAATTTCATTATGACGAAGAAATCCGGTACGATTCGAATCATTTGGATAACAAGCCGCCACAATTTCGACAAATGTTATGTTACGAAATTTATTCAATTCTTCGAACAATCGGCGTGATATTCCGTTGTTGTAATTTCCTCTCGAAAAAACGTAACCATCCACAATTCGAACTGTTTGACAAGATTCCAAACCAGGTCGAATCGCCTCCAGATAAGATTTGATTTGATTTTCGTCCTTTCGCAAAAGCAGGCTGGATCCAATCTTTCCCAAATCACTATCTTCCCAGGCATCGAATTTTATGTTGTTTTCAGATTTTGTGGAGGGTACATTAGAGGTCAACGTAGAATTTTTCTTCAAATGGTCTTCCAGAAAAAGTTCTAGCAATTCATTCGAATTGTCATTGACTGCTTTTTGGATGTTTTTCAGATCTTCCTCACAGATCAACAAAATACCCGATTCTTCCCAGTGACGGATCAAATGCGCCCACCGAGAACGTTGATTTTTGAGTTCTTTTTCATTTTCTATTAGATTTTTAATATCGAGAGAAAAATAGCAAAAGAGCTGATTTTTCATCACAAGATCTCCCTCCGACGTTCCGGGAAAAACCCGTTGGGCCAGGGACGGTTAAAGTCACCCTTTTCGTTCAGTTTCAGTGGTGTTATTTGGGCTTGCCCATCCTTGTTTTCAAACACAAGAATGATGACATCTTCTGGATGGATTTCCTTGTTTCTAACCAGCTTTCTGAGGCGAAGTACCATGTGCTCCGAGTGAGTTTCGAGCAGAACTTGAGGGGCTGCTCGTCCTTGATTTTTATCTTCCTGTGTTTGAAGTGCAATCAAGGAAATCAATTCTGCTTGAAGGGCTGGATGCAGGTGCAATTCGGGCTGTTCCACCAGCAAGGTTGCATTGGATCCTTCCCAATCCCCAGTGGGACCCAACTGAAAACGCAACCTCGACCACTCCACCAGGATCGGCAACAATTGCCCGACTGCAGAACCCACATCTTCCACGCCGAGCAAAAGTTCACGATTTCCAACGCTGTGCTTCAACTGGATGTAGCCAAAGGTAAAATTTCCTTCCAGGTTCGTCGCCACCACTTCGTAGCGAGGAAGAACAGGTTCCTCTTCTCTGGCTTGGTGGAGCTTCCTCAGGCAATCGTTGACATCTTCCACCAGGTCAGGATCTGCAAGAAGAAGGGCCCCTGTACGTTCTCCTTTGTTACCAACTCCCAAATGTTCCTGCGGCAATCTTTCACGGATGAGTCGAGCCATCGGAAGACGCACTCGACCAATCAGAAAAATTTGTTCAAGTTCCTGTCGGAGGAAAGATATCGACTTTTGCAGATGAGGTTCAATATTCTGCTTCCACGCAGTCCATAGATCAAAGAACTTTGCATCTTCAATTTCGGTATCCCAGGAAGGAGACATAATTCCGAAAAAATCCAGATCGTTGAGATGTGTGCGATCAGGAAACCAAGACCGAGTCCAAACGATATGCCTACTCGTAATCTTGTCTCCTCCTTCCATTTCTTCCGTATCACAGAATATCGAAAATCCAAATTCAATCGAATAATATTGAATTTTTGCAAAAAACCGTAGGCCCGTCGATAGTTGTTTAGGATGTCTTTCATCCCACGCCGCACGGATCTTAGAAAGATTCTCCCTGAGCCAATCAACCACCGATCCTTGGTTCTCCCAGAGAAGATCACACTTGATGGACATCGTTCCATCTTTCTCCCGTTCTGGAATCCATGGGGCTGGGAGACCTGCAAGTTCACGGATTTGCTCCAAATTGCCTGTTGAAGATTCTTCGGTGCCTCGAAACTCGAAAATAGCCCGGGATTCTCCCAAATCCAGGCCAATTTCGATAGGGCGCAACGTGTTCTGCTGATGAACGATATTCTTGAATTTCCCCAGATCCAGCAGGGATCCTTCGGGGGATAGTGTTTGAATAGAAGGAAGGCTCTCCCAGCTCTGCTTCAGCAGGATCAAAGACTGAAGAAAGCTACTTTTTCCGGTGGAATTTGCACCAAAAATGAGCGTTATCGGTGCAAGATCTATCCAGCAACCATGTTCATCAAAAGGTTTGAAATTCCTGAGCCATACCTTCTTGATCACGATTCCGCCTCCATCCGTGTCACTAGCAACGAGTCGTCTTCCTGTTTGCTCCAGGAGATGATACGGAACGAACGCTCCATGCCCATGAATTTCTCACTGATGCGGTCAAAGTACGCCTCGAACCCTTCCGTCCGGGTCGTCGAGACGTAGAGCTTCTCGGCAAGCCCCCGCAGATTGCTCTTCTCCGGGATCACTTGCAACAACGCTTCCTTGGCAGGTTTCCCCCGTCTACGACGATCTCGTAGCGTGTTCTTGGCATCCCTGGCCCCGCTGAAGCTGTGGAACCTTGCCGTAAACTGCAACGGTAGCTCGCCAGGTGAGGGCTCCTCCGGGACCAACAACGCAGATTCTGCTTTCTGGGGTGGAGTCCCCCTCCCCTGTACAGAGGAAGGAATCGATGGTGAGGCAGAAGGTCGCCCAGGATTCCCTGGAGGATCGCGCCGAGAAGGAAGAGCAAGCTGGGCACCACGAGCAGGGAGTGGAACTCGTGCTTGTTGGTTGGGGTAGGCTCGCGCCCAGTCTTCCGGGGAACCTGCTGGAGCCAGCACCAGCTTAGACTTCTTTGCTTCGTTGAACTCGTTCCGCAGGTCCGGGTGATCCAGCATCATCGAGCGGCCATCTGTTTCCTTTTCAAAAGGTTTGGCACTGGCCAGAAGCTGGAAGATTTGCTGCGATCCACGCCAGCCTCCCGGGATCCTCTGTTCGGCAGCCCACGTTTCCATGTAGGCTTCAAATGCCTGCTCGCATTCCTTCAGGGAGATCTCCGTTCCGTCGTTGCGGGTAAGCTTGGACGGAGTGTCCACCACAATCCGGCAGCGGCCAAATCCAAGAGAACGGGCCATACCAAGGGTATGGAAGACTCCCGGTTCCTGACCCAGACGCATCGCCCAGAGCAGCGCTCCCAGTTCTACTGGACGCACGTTGTGCAGATGAAGCGTTCCGCGAAAGGTGGTCCCCTTGTCCAGCGGCAGAAACTTTGTCTGGACGCGCTCTGTGGCTTTCGCGGGTAGGGGTGGCTTGAGGTTGGCGTTCGGGAAAGGACGATACCGTTTCCAACCACGAACGACCACACTCGCGTCCATGTACGTTTGGTACTCGCCCGCCGGACGTTGGCCAGGCTTGACCTCGCGTTCGTTGGGTCTCTGTTCGACGTAGTTCGGATAATAGCTCGCCTTGGGGGCTCCGAGCACGGCGGTTACGGCTGGCAACTCCTTAGCTTGAGAAGCAATGGCGTGACCGAACACGACGCGCCCCTTCAGTTCTCCGCAGGTATCTTCCGGACGAAACGGAACTCGGCCCAACAAGGTCTCTGCGAAGTCCAATTCCTCGGAGGCTGCATCGGGTTGACCGTGAAGCACAGCATCCCAGGTTGAATGCTCGAAAGCGAGCCGAAACATCATCGCCAGGCCGAATGCACGGAGCGATCCGTCCCTGTTTTGAAGGAAAAATACAGGGATTCGCTCGCCCTGCTCGAACAGGCGCTTCCAGAAATTCCACTCCTCGTTAGGCTGGGCGGTGAATCGATTCTGCTGACCTCGATCCGAGTGGACGAACGTGAAGGCGTCAAAGACTTTCCGGGTTACATCCAGAGAGCGCAGGTTTTCATTCGGCCTTGTGTAAAAGAAGAAGTCATGGTGCTTGGCGTTTCCAGCTCCCCTACGTTTGGGCGCGTTGGGCCTCCACTCGGAGGGTTGCCCAGTGAATACCAGTCGCCCCCAGGTTCCACCAGGTTCGCGGCTTGCTTTGCCAAAATCGCTGACGTAGGGGATCCCTTGAGCACTCTTCCCTCGCGGTCGAAGGACGGAGATATCCAGCGCTGCATCCAGCCGAGTTTTCTGCTGCTCCCACTCCTCGGGCTTCCCAGAGATCCCGAAATCACGATACTTCTTTGGAGCGCTCTGCCTGCTCCCGGGATTGAACCTGGTATTGTTCTTCTTTCGAGCGATTTCGAGAAGGATTCCGTAGGGCACCTTGGCGAAATGGCAAGGGTGGATCCGGGCCACCACCCGCTCCGGAACGCCTTCCTCTTGCCCGACACCTCGAGCGATCTCCAGCCACCCCGCGGAGACCAGCGGGACAGGCTCGGATCGCCCTCCGCCGCCTGTACGCATGATCTCCGCCATGTACTGCCCGTAGACATGACGATTGTGGAGATCCCGGACACCATAGGTGTGATCGTTGACCCGGGATAGCTTCGAGAAAGTAATGATCTCAAGAACGTTGCGAATGGCTCCGCGCACGCTGCTTCCCGGGAAAAAATACCGACCGTCTGGCGCCGGGAAACGGCGGTGGTGGAGCACGCCACCTTTTTCCTCTCCGCGGGTGAAGATCGGGGTTTCCGCGTGAATGGTGTAGGTCAGGTTGGCGCAGATCCCATCCTCAAAGGGGATATCCTGCGAGGCATTCCCGGACCACTCGGGCCAGCAGACATCCCGGGAAATGGGCACAAAATTGTACGGGGCACGGATGCGATCCAGGGTCATGGCTGCTCCTTCGGCGAAAATCCAGCAAAACGCGCGGCCCAGGGGCGATACACCCGGAGCCCATCTTGCTCGGTGAGGCGGAAGTAACGTCGATAGTGGAGGCGTCCCAGGTCCGGGAACGAAGCAAGGTAGAGGATGGAACTGGCCAGAAACTCTGGAAGTTCGATCCTCTCTTGTTCCTTTCGTTCCTTGAGGATGGTGAAGTGCCAACCCTCACGCGCTGTCCGGATGTGGAGGGAACGCCCCTCCATTTCATCCAGGACACGCTCTGCGGACAGGATCTCTCCTTCGGGCCAGGGCTCACCCGGCTTCAAACTCCTCAGTGCTCCAGGCTGGCAGACCCAGCCAGTTCCCCCCGTCCAGGATGGATTTCGGAGGCAATCCAGGCCCATCTGGAGGGTCAAGGAGATCTCCACGAACACCGCTTCGGTGTCGGGTACCTTGTTGCTTGCCATCATGGTTGTGCTCCTTGGAGCCATTCCTTCAGGGAACCCTGCAGTTCACCTTGGAAATATCCATGTCCTCGATTGCTCGCCGCCCCCAGGGAGAGGCGACCTTCGCAGAGGTCCGCCAGCGCAGCCGCAAGAGCTTTTCGTGCGTTGGTAGAGGTGATCCGGGCTACCTCCACGGCAACATCGATCTCAAAGTTTCCTCCGAAAACAACCTGTTCGTTGAAGAGCAAGCCGTCCACCGGACCTCCGGTGAAGCGATCCAGGCTGACGTGGTCGAGGGACATCTCGCGAGGGGCTCTCAAAATCCCGTCGGAGAGAAAGACTCGCCCCGGGGTGCCTTCCTCCTGCTTGTTCATGGAGCCGAAGAGTTCGACAAGTTCCGCAGGATCTTGTGGATTTTCTTCGGTTTCGGAGCGGAATGCAGGGCTCCACTCCTTCTTCAAGCGACGGAGGTGGAAGGCCGTCCGGTGACGGAGCACCCCCTTGAGAGACGTGGCCGGCAGCAACAAAGGAGCCTCCTTCTGTTGCAAGAGAACAGCTTGCTCTCGACTCTGTCCTTTCTCTCGTTTCCAGACCACGATGGTTTCAACCTTGGGCAGGTGGTGTGGAGTTGTTTTCTGGTCCTCTGGCAACCCCCGCTCGTCGGGAGTACCTCCCCCGACCAACCAGAGATCTTTGGCCTTCAAGCGCAGGGTTCCAGTGCGAAAACGATCTCCTTGCAGGAGCGTTTTCGAGGGAGAAAAAACTGACAAAATTCCCTCCTGGATGGGTTGATGCAAGTCCCGGGGGAGCCTGCTCCATGCCGTGCGATCCTCCTGGCTGCGAAGATCAAAATCGCGACGAAGAACCCGGATCACCTTGAAAGAGCCGAGACCACGGCGCGTGCGTCCTCCAAGACGGAGGTGAGGCTGATCAAGCAGCGTCAGCAGATGATCGAGGATCGCCCCTGGAACTTGCTTGTCTCCGGACAGGTCGTCGTCATCCACCCGGATCTCGAAGGTGAAGCGTGTCCCCCGAGGAAGGATCGTTTCATCGAATTTTCCGCGGTTATCCACGACACCTTTAGGAGAGATGCGGACATGGTCCCTCAACAATCCTACCTCAAGGATTCGAAGAAGAGGATCGTTGGTCGGAGTCATCTCCAGAAAAGAGACAGGACGATCCTGACTGTCATGCGTCTGCGCCCAGGAAAGATGCACCCGGGAGATGGATCCATCGGAGCGATCTTGAAAACCGAACCAGCTTTTTTGCAAGTTCTCCGGAAGCCTTGAACGTAGAACTCCCGCCAGGGAACTGCCTGGGATGGTGGGCCGCCCGCTCGCATCGGTGACAAAGAGGCTGTCAAAGCGTTCGTCGCCTCGGCCTGTCCCGACGGAGAAAGGCGCCGTCATCTCGATGGTCACCCGGGCCAACGCAAACCGAAGCGCTTTCATGGACGGTCCTCCTGCTGATTGGCTCTGCGCTGTGCCCGGATGGCCAGCAATTCCAGAACTCGCGCCTGCTGCCAGGGAGGCATTCCCCTGTGTGTGAGCTCCTGGATTTTTTCCCGGATGTACGCTCCCAAACCACGCCAGCGACTCGCTCGCACGCCCCGCTCTTGCTCTCCGCCAAAGAAGAGGTGCAGAGACGGGAGCAGTTCGCTCCCCTGAACCCACGCAAGCCGTGCTACCCGACGGAGTTCTCCCCACTGAGACGCAGGAATTCTCCGAACACGAGGCCCCAATTCCTCAACCCATCGAGCAGCTTCCTCGTCCGCCTCGAAGTCTGCTTCGACCTGCGTGTGGCGAGCCTGGATCCACGAGAAGAGAGGACCTTGAGGTTCTTGGAGGTGGCGGATGGCCGGAGGCTGAGCGTCAAAGGGTTGGGAGAACAAAAATCCAGGGGCCAGGATCGCAGGTTCCACGCTGACCTGACCAAGCCCTTCGCTACGGTACTCTCCGAGCCCGGCGGCAGCAACCCTGCGCACCCGCGCAAGTTCGGTACGAGCCAAGTGACCTGTCCGAAACGCAAGGACACTACCTGCCTGGATCACCTGCCGTTCCAGATCAGGCCGTGCTTGCCCGGTCGCCGAACCGCCAAAGCGGCGAAAGGGGGAGTAGCGACGTGTACGCAGGAAGGAGTGCTCCAGATCAAGGGAACTGCGCTCGGGAAGCTCCAAGAGCCCAGGCCAAGGGAGAAGCGTCGGTTGGCCGGATCCTGGATCCCGGAGAGCAAGGTCGGAGAGACACCAGACCAAGAGCACATCTCCTGGATGTTCCAGGCTTTCGGCAGGATGGCTCTGGCAAGGCTCCAGGAGCTTGACCCTCACGCGCCCTAGCTCCGCACTGCAAGAGCGACCAACCCGGATCTCCCCCGAAAGGAGCGCCTGCCGGATCGGCACGAGAAGCTCCTGTTGATCCGCCTCGATGGTGGACAGAAAACGACTTCCCTGGGTCATGGCTTGCATCCCGAATAGAAAGCCATCACGGGCGCGCCCTTGTGCACCGATGGCAGTGCGCATCGAGCTGGTACGAGGAACACGGAAGAGCCGACCTTCACCATCCACGAATTCAGCTCGCAACTGCTTGTACTGGATACCAGGAGACCGCACTTCCCGGGCCAGGTTGAGCTTTTTGGACCTGTCGTGCTTGGGGTGGTGAAAGCTCAGCGGGACCGGCCAACCTGGTTGTCCCCCCGGAGACAGCGGAAAAGCCCAACCGAAGCGGACTTCCCCGGAGTGAAACAGACGCCAGGCACCGCGAGGCAACCCGTGATCGCCGTAGTGCGTCGAGGCCACCGCGCCAAGGAGCGACGCCCCCGAGATGTACTCCAGCGTGTGGTGTCCGCCAAGGGTGGCGTTGTGCGCCGTGAGCGCGGTGTCTGCGAGCAGTTCCAGTTCGACCCAAAGGGTCATGGTGCCTCCAGGGTGACTTGCACGCGCCCCATCCCGCGTGTTCGATGGGCACCCACGCCATGCACGAAGGGGAGTGCAGCTTGCAAGAGATCGGGCCAGTCGCCTTCGGGCCCCTGGACCGTAGCGTGGAGCGTCAGCGGGACCACGACCTCGATGGTGCGGAGGGTTCGGTTCTGGGCGAGTCCCTCGTTGTCGATGCGGGTGCTGGAAAATTCCCGGAACAAGTGTTCCCGCTGCGCTGGGTTGCGGAAGGCCCACGCTTCCCAGCGTCGAGCCTCTTCCTCCGTGTCACCCAAGACCGCCGAGGAGAAGAACAGGTGTCCTGGTTTCGTCCGGAACCGTGCTTGCTCTAGCTCGTTTTCGCGAGTGGAGTTCCTGACGTCTTGGCTCCCCTCTTCAAGGACCGGGTTAGCGTCGAGACTGGTCCCGAAGAGCCAGGTGATCCGTTCCAGATCCCCGGCGATCACCCCAGCTTTCCGGGCAGTTTCGGTGGCTTCACGGAGCAGCCCCTTGATGGCCTTGCCGGGGAGGTAGGGGAGCCCGGCGGGGGTCCGAATAACGACCGCGTCGTAGGTAGGACCGGCACCCTTCCCCGTGCCTACGTGCCAGTAGCTTAGCAACGAAAAGGTCAATCGCCGGGAGATCACGCTGCACCTCGTCGCACAGATGCCAGCGTCAGTGCATCCCATAGCGGGGTGCTCTTTTCCTTCCGGAAACCGTCGTTACGTGTGCCGAGTTCGGCGAGAGTGTTGAGCAAGCCCTCGGCATCTCGGGAGTGTTGTAGAACCTCGATCATGCGTTTCCAGGCTCTCTCTGCGCTGTTTTGTCCGCTCTGGTGATCTTCCTGGACAGCCCTGATCCAGCGACGCAGACTACCGCGTGGCAAGGTTCGCCCGAGAACCCGATCCACCAGGGATTTCAGATTCTTCCAGGAATACTCGGAAAAAACTTCGTCGAGACGCCATGGCCCCCCCACAAGTGCACCTCCGGCCAGTTCCTCGCTCACGATGTCTTCCCAGGGACGAATTGCTGCGGTCGTAACCCGATGAAATGCAAAGGAAGATGGACTCTCCGCATCGTTTTGCCTTCGAGTGTGGCGCTTGGCAAACTGGCAGAGCTCCTCGGCCAGCTCGTAGGCTGCGAAGAACGGGAAAGAGGACTTGACGAAGGCGATCCCTGCGCTCGCGGTAAGACCATCGGGTCGCGTCCGGGAGACACGCTCTAGCCTCCCCTGCAGCTGCAACCTGGTTTGCTTCTGGAATTCTTGGAGAAAGTTCTCGACAAAGGTCATGGCCTGGGAGCCGTGGACAAGAAAGGTCAGGTCATCCCCTCCAAGGACGACGGGGCGCACAGCAAGCTGCCGTCGCTCCGAAGCAAGATCCTTGGGCAATTCGTCCACGAGCGCGGCGATCGCCAGGTGTGCAGCCTGGAGGGTTGCATCGCGCAACGCTGCAGAGAAAACCTTGAGTTCCGGGGCTGTCAGCTGTAGCTCCGCCAGCAGCCCACCCACACCGTTTCCATCCGCGTGAATGATGGCAACATAGCCCTCCGGGAAGTCGTTGTTGTCGCGAAGAAACCGCCAGGAACGTGCATCCGGAGGTGTGTCCGGGTTCGCTCCCCTGCGGAGTCTCCTGAGGAGGCCATCCCAGTCCTCGCTGTCCTCCTTGGCCTTCCTCTGCTTCTGGCAGGAGGTCTCATCAACCAGGGTACCTTTCTCCCCCCTGGCGTCGACTCCCACAGCGGGGAGGCCCGTGCGAGCCGTGCGCAACACGAAGGGACCAACCTCCGGAAGATCCACCCAGGGCTGCTGACGCGCCACCTCCAGTCGCTGGTAGAGCCTGGAAAAATCCTTTGCATCGGGCTGGTTGCCTGCCACCGATACCCAGGCCTGGACTACCTGCAACCCGGGCACTTCGCGCTGGCACCAGAGCAACCAGGTGGCCGCGAATTGTTCGAGCTGGTCGCGGCTGTCGAAGAGCAGAGTTCCTCCTCCTGCAGCGAGCAGGACGACGTGGTCGTCGGCGATCTTGGCCAGGTCGTGCGGGGAGGTGCCGGGGGGGGAGAAGATCTCGCGGAGGCGCTTCCTGGCGAGGTCGTCCAAGTCGTCCACCAGAGCACTGGCCCCCGCGATCTCGTGAAGCCGTTGAGTGCCAAGGACGTAGCTCTGGATCCCCTTGGCTTCGTAGCGGTACAGCCATTTCTCGGGCATCAGTTCTCTCGGTGGTTCTGGGGGGGCACGCATGGCAAGACAGCACTGCGCCAGACATCTGACACAAAAAGTAGGGGGGAAAGCAACCCCCTACCGAGGAGGCCAGCAGGACCCAGGGGGGGCCTCGTGCTGTCGAGGCGACCGCTGGTCGCCTCGACAGCACGAGAACCCTCCTGCTCAATCGTCCGCGCAGAGCTTGTAGACCCCGTACCCGACCAGCAGGATGGCGGCAGCTCCACCCGTCGCGAGGAGCACCGTCGAGAGCGATACCGCCGCAGTAGAAGCCCCCATCACCGTCGCGGTCACCTGGATGCCTGAGGTCGTCGCGGTGGTCGAGATCGAGAGCATCCCCGCGTTCGCCACCCCTCCAGCAACCCCCCCCAACGCAGCCCTTGGTGCAAGATCCGACATGGAATCCTCCTGGTAACTACCCGCGAGTCAACACGGAATGAACGAACAAATCCTGACCGATAACGATACCTTGCGAGCCGAATTCCGACCCGTCCCTCAGCCGTACAGGCGCCAGCGGGTGAAGCGGAATTTCACGAGCTTCTGGGTCTCGCCGTCCGGGCCAGCGTGCTCCTCCACCTCGCGGTGGGTGGTGGCCGCGTAGCAGGGGATCCCCCGCCCCTGGAGCGCCCTCACCAGCGCCAGCGTCAGCGTGAACTCTCCCGCCACATGGGCCCCCCGCGCTCCCTGCGCCACCGCCCTCCACGCCAGCTCCTCCGCCAGGGCGCTCACCTCGT
Source organism: uncultured Polyangiaceae bacterium (assembly GCA_964605685.1). Lineage (GTDB taxonomy): Bacteria > Myxococcota_A > Polyangia > Polyangiales > Polyangiaceae > JANWXX01. The sequence continues at coordinate 1,983 of CAZSDX010000067.1, read as the reverse complement.
CCGTGTCCGCTTCGGGGGCGACCAGCGGCATCCCTCCCGGGAGATCCGCCGGCTCCCCCAGCCCCAGGGCTCGCGCGGCCTCCCGCTGCTCCTGGCTCCAGGTGCTCACCCCGTGGTTCGACAGGTTCAGGAAGACACCTCCTCCCGCGGGGGAGGCGTCGTCTCGCTCCTGGTGTCCCTGGCCGCTCGGGGGGTACAGCTTGCCGAAGCGATCCAGTTTCTCCTTGAGTTCCCCGCGGATCCCGTTCCCCTCCCGGGACTGCTCCCGGAAACCGCCGTGCTCCACGTCGTTCCGTAGATCAGCGATATCCCGCATCAGCCGCCGCAGTTGCCCCATCGCCCCGGTGTCTCCTGCGGATTTCTTCCCGTCGCTCAGGTGCTGCTCGTGACGCTCCCGCTCTTCCCGGAACCCCTTGTCCCCTCGCTCCTGCATTCGCGCATCGCCGTGGTGCGGCTGAAGCACCCGCTCGCCCGCCAGCTCCACGCTGCAGGCGGAGATCCCGGTCTCGCGCAGCGTGATCGCCGCCTCCGCGTAGCGCTGGAGTTCCATGTAGTACCCCGCCAGCTCCAGGGACGCACGGATCCCCTCCGGGCTCACCACCGCGGGGGCCGATAGCTTCCGGGCCTGCGCTTCGAGCCGATCGAGCTGCGGCGCCAGCGGCGGGATGTGACGCACCAGATCCTCCCGGCACGACTGGATCGCCTTCACAAGCCCCACGCTCAGCTCCGTGACGGTCCCGGGGATCCGCGCCGTCGCCAGGCCGTCCGCGAAGGACCGGGCGGCCCTCCCGAACTGCTGGAGCTTCGGGAAATCAAGCCCTTCTTTCCGGGCCGCGCGGGTCGCCTCCACCTGGCTCGCCCTCACTCGTTGCTCCAGCTCGTCCGCCCGTCCGTGCCGCATCAGATCGTCGATGGCCGTGTTCCAGTCCAGCACCTCGACCAGATCGTCGAAGTACCAGATCGGAGCGACGTAGCTGTCCGGCTTCTCCCTGAATTTCTTGGGCTCGTAGTGGGCGTAGACGATGCGGAAGCGTGGCCCGGAGAGGCCCAGGCGGCGCTGCTCCGACCGCTGGAAGGCCACCGCCGACGCCGCGAAGAACGGCGCCGACCGGAAGCCGTGGGTGATGTCCAGCACGATCTCCTCCGGCGGTTGAGGCTCCTGCCGGGCGGGGTGCTCGTTGTACGCCAGGCTCAGCGGCGTCGGCTGGAGCGCATCCACCAGCGTCTGGAAGATCTGCCAGCGCTGCTCCCGGTCCTTACCCACGGGGATCTCCTGGAACCCGAGCAGAGGATGGCGCTCGCTCCCGCCCGGCGAGGCGTCGAGCCCCTTCCGCAGCTCCTTCGGGAAGAGCGGCTCCGGGCCGAACCACTGCCCCCTGGTGTCGGAAGTCCCGAGCATCAGCAGCGAGCACGGCCCCTCCGTCGCCAGCACGGTGGCCACGTCCTTGAGCGCCGTCCTGGCGGTGCGCACGGTTCCGCCGCCGGAGAAGCGCTCGATCTCGTAAGGAACCTCGTCGTAGTGCGGTGGCGTTGGGTTGCTGGACAGCCCGAGAAACGAGACGATGCGGGTCGCGGTGTGCTTCGCTGCCATGACGGAGAGAGGAGCGTAGCCGCCGGGATCTGACAAGACCTCACCCCCCCAGCCCCCCTCTCCCTGAAGGGCAGAGGGGGGAGAAGCCAACCCCACCGTGGAAGTTGTTCCGGAGCGTCTGCGGGGGTAGGGGCGCAACCTGTTGCGCCCCTACGACGTCACCACGGGCCACCCTGGAGAAACTTCAACGGTACGGTGGGGACGGTATACAAGCTACCAGCCCTCCGGAGGACAAGGCCATGCAGGACCAAACGTTGCAAGATTTCTCTGGCTTCACCATGATCGCCGTCAACACGGAACAGAATATCGTGAACCTCTTGCCTGCCGTGCAACTGGGTCTGAGAGGGTGTCTGGCAGCGTTTCCCGGCATTTATGCAGCTATCTGGGTTGTG
>CAZSDX010000066.1:0-18627 GCA_964605685.1 uncultured Polyangiaceae bacterium | reverse complement strand
CCCCACGCTCCCTCCCCGCAGCGCCGCCGCCGCCGCCGCCGTCACCGCCCTCGTCGCCCCGTCAAACCGCCTCGCCTTCCCCTCGTCGAGCGGGATCACCTCCCCCCAGCGGATCTGCCCCTCCCCCTCCTGCGGACGGAACACCAGCGCCTCCGTCACCACCGCCGGGTGCCGTTCCTGGACGGGTAGAGAAGCACCATACCCAGCCGCCCGGAGCACCAGGATCGTATCCAGCCCCCCGAAGCCAAAGGCGTTCACCACCGCGGCGCGGACCTCACCCCCCCCGGCCCCCCTCTCCCTCAAGGGCAGAGGGGGGAGGAGAGCGCGGACCTCACCTCCCCCGGCCCCCCTCTCCCTCAAGGGCAGAGGGGGGAGCACCCACCGCCCGCGGACCCGGGAAACCCCTTCGGTGTCTCCCCTCTCCTCCCCCCTCTGCCCGCCCGGGAGAGGGGGGCCGGGGGGGGTGAGGTCAAGCGCCTCGTCGGGCTCCCCTTCGGTGTCTCCCCTCTCCTCCCCCCTCTGCCCTTCAGGGAGAGGGGGGCCGGGGGGGGTGAGGTCGAGCGCCTCGTCGGGCTCCTCAAGCCCCCCGGTCGGCGGCACCCTCCCCTGCCGGATCGCCAGCGCGGCCAGCACGGCCCCGATGGCCCCCGCGGAAGAGAGCGTGTGGCCGAGCTGCCCCTTGTGCGACGAGACCAAAGGCCCCGGGACGCCGAAGACCCGACGGATGGCGGTGACCTCCGCAAGATCGTTGCGAGGGGTCCCGGTGCCGTGGGCGCTGATCCAGCCGATCTCCCTGGGGGCAAGGCCAGCCCGATCGAGGGCGCTCCGGAGCAGCGCGACAACGGTGGCGCCGTCCTCCTCGGGTTGCGTGATGTGGGTCGACTCTGACCCCAGAGCGTACCCCGCGATCTCCGCCAGCGGGGAGGCGCCGCGGGCGCGGGCGGAGGCGTCTGTTTCAAGGAGCAGAAAGGCGGCCCCTTCGCCCAGGTTCATGCCACGGCGGCGGCGGTCGAAGGGGCGGCAGCCCTCCGGGTCGGTGATGGAGAGGGCGTCGAAGCCGGCGAAGGTGAGGCGACAGAGGCCCTCGGAGGCGCCGACGAGGACGCGCTCGGCGCGGCCCAGCCGGAGCCAGAGGGCGCCGAGAAGGACGGAGGTGGAGCCCCCGGAGCAGGCGCCGCAGAGGGTGCGGGTGGGGGCGAGGCCGAGGGCCTCGCGGAGCCGGTCGGCGGTGGAGGCAAGGGGGTGGCGGAAGAGGCGCGGATCGGGGGACGCGGTGGACGGGTCGCGGTGGAGGGCGGCGAGGAGGGGCTCGCCCTCGAACATGCCGGCGGTGGAGCCGCCGAGGATCAGCGCGGTGGGGTGTTGTTTGGGGTCGAGGCGAGCGTGGAGGAGCGCCTCGCGGGCGGCCAGGAGCGCCATGGCGTCGGTGCGAGACCAGCGCCCCGCCTCGCCGGGGGGAGCGATCTGCTCCGGGTCGAGGTGGGGGATCTGGGCGCCGAGCTTGCAGCGCTGGGCGGAGGTATCGAAGAGGGAGACGGGGGCGAGGGCGCGGTCGCCGGAGCAGAGGCGATCGAAGACGAGGGATGCGCCGTTACCCAGGGCGGAGGAGAGGCCGAGACCGGTGAGGAGGAGGCGCATCCGCTGGGGGGTTATCCCTCGGGGGGATCACTCCATGAAGCTCTTGAGCTGCTTGCTGCGGGAGGGGTGGCGGAGCTTGCGGAGGGCCTTGGCCTCGATCTGGCGGATACGCTCGCGGGTGACCTCGAAGTCCTGGCCGACCTCTTCGAGGGTGTGGTCGCTTTTTTCACCGATGCCGAAGCGCATGCGGAGGACCTTCTCCTCGCGGGGGGTGAGGGTCTTGAGGACCTTCCGGGTCTGCTCGGAGAGGTTCATGTTGATGACGGCGTCGCTGGGGGAGACGACGCTCTTGTCCTCGATGAAGTCGCCGAGGTGGGAGTCCTCTTCCTCGCCGATGGGGGTCTCGAGGCTGATGGGTTCCTTGGCGATCTTGAGGACCTTGCGCACCTTGTCGAGGGGCAGCTCCATCTTCTCGGCGATCTCCTCCGGGGTGGGCTCGCGGCCGTACTCCTGGACGAGGTAGCGGGAGGTGCGGACCAGCTTGTTGATGGTCTCGATCATGTGGACCGGGATCCGGATGGTGCGGGCCTGGTCGGCGATGGCGCGGGTGATGGCCTGGCGGATCCACCAGGTGGCGTAGGTGGAGAACTTGTAGCCGCGCTTGTACTCGAACTTCTCGACGGCCTTCATGAGGCCGATGTTGCCCTCCTGGATGAGGTCGAGGAACTGGAGGCCGCGGTTGGTGTACTTCTTGGCGATGGAGACGACGAGGCGGAGGTTGGCCTCGACCAGCTCGGCCTTGGCCTTGTCGGCCTGGCGCTCCCCCTCGCGGATGGTGCGGTAGGTCTCGCGGATCTCGCTGATGTCGAGCTGGAGCTCCTCCTCGAGCTTCTTGAGGCCCTTCTGGGTCGACTTGAGGGCCTCGTCGGCGTCGGCCAGCTCCCCCCGGTCGATGCCCAGCTTGCGGGCGAGGGCGCGCTCCTTGCGGGGGTCGCCCCTGGACTCGCGGAGAGCGCGCTTGATCTCCTCCTTGGGGAGGCCGGTGCGACGCTCCAGGTCGGTGGCCTGGGACTCGGCCTTCTCCACGCGCTCGATGAGCTTCTTGAGCACGCTGACGATGCGGTCGATGGTCTTCTTGTTGAGGCGCATCTCGCCGAGGAGGTTGACCATCTCGCCGTGGGTGGACTCGATCTCCTCCTGGATCTGGCGGCGGCGGGGCCCGGCGGCCTCCCGGAGTTCCTCCCGGAGGTCTTCAATCTTCTTGTTGCGGGTCTTGACCTTGTCGATGAGGCGGATGATGCGGCGGTCCGCCTCCTCCTCGTCGAAGTGCTGCCCCTCGTCGGTCTCCTCGGCGTCGCGGATGATGTCCTTGACGCGGATCTTGTGCTTCTTGAGCTTCTCGCCGATCTCGATGATCTCCCGGACGGCAACGGGAGAGGACAGGATGGAGGAGAGCACCTTCTGCTCCCCCTCCTCGATGCGCTTGGCGATCTCGACCTCGCCCTCGCGGGTCAGCAGCGAGACCGTGCCCATCTTGCGGAGGTACATCCGCACCGGGTCGTTCGACTTGGAGTAGAGGCCGTCGACGTCGTCGCCGGCCTCGTCGCCCCGGAGCGGCATCTTCTTGTGCTCCTGGGCCTCCTCCTCGGCGATGCGCTTGGGGGCGATCTTCACCTGGGTCGTGTTGTCGACGATCTCGATGTCGTCGTCGCCGACCCCGATCATGTCGTCGAGCTGGTCCGCGGCGGAAAGATCGTGAGGCAGGGCGTCGCTCACCTCATCGTAGGTGATGAACCCCTTTGGCTTGCTGTCGTTGAGCAGCGAGGGAGACTCCTTGGTCTCCTTGCTCTTGCTGCTGGAAGACCCCTTGCCCCCCTGGGAGCCCGAAGCTCCACCGCCCGCGCCAGCCTTGTTCGGACGAACTGCCATCTGCCTTCTCTCTTGTCAAAGTGATTGGTTACGCCGTCGACCCTGCCAAAAAAACCTAAGCGCCCGCCGCCCTGCGGCCCGCCCGCCCCCCTCGACCGGAGCCTCGTCCTCTGCCGGAAGCGCTCCTCGATCTCCCGAAGCGAGGCCATCTCGGCGTCCAGATCGCCCTGCTGGCCGGCCCGGACCACCTCGTTCTTGAGCGAAACGCGCTCCTGCTCGATGGCGCGAACCTTGAGCTTCTTCAGGTTCGCCTCAAGCTGGGACTTGGCGGTGGACAGATCGGAATACACGGGGGCGGTCAGGCGTTGGAGCGCGAATGACTGGAACGAAGTTGGGAGGTTTGCAAGGAATTTCTCCGCGTCTTGCTCGGGATCGTGTTCTTGCAAGACGGCGACCACAAGCGCCGCGTCGCCGCTGAGGCAGGACCAGTAGGCCTCGTCGACCTCGCCCAGGAGGGATGGAAAGTCGAGGAGCACCCCGAGCACCTCGCCGGTGACCGGATCGAGGGGGGCCTCGGCCCGGGAGACAGGGGTCACCACGCCGGGGCGAGCGACCCCCGCGTGCACCGCCCGGACCAGCGCCCGGAAGGTGGTGGCGTCCGCCTTGCCGAGGAACTCGTCCCGCTGGACCAGCAGCCGGGCCACGTCATCGGCGAACTGCTGGGCCATGGCGCGCACCGCCGGGTCATCCTCGCCGTTGATCAACGCGACCACCTCCCGGACCCGCTCCGCCCGCTCCTCGGCGCTGGCGGAGGTGAAGCGCTCGTCCAGGCAGGCGGCCACCAGGTGCTCCAGCAGCCCCCGGGCCGCCTGGATCACCGCCTTCACCGCGTCGGGCCCCCGCTCCCGGCTCAGCTCGTCCGGATCCACCCCCTCCGGCAGCGTCGCCGCCCGGGCCACCAGCCCCGCCTTCTTGCAGGGCTCCCGGGCCGCCTTCACCGCCTTGCGCCCCGCCGCGTCCCCGTCGAACAGCAGCACCACCTCGGGCGCGAAGCGCTTGATCGCCGCCGCCTGCTCCGGGGTGAAGGCGGTGCCCAGCGGCGCGACCACATTGCTTATCCCCCGGGCGTGGAGCGACACCACGTCGAAGTTCCCCTCCACCACCACCGCCTGCTCCGCCTGCCGGATCGCCTGCCTCGCCTGGAACAGCCCGAACACCAGCTCCCCCTTCCGGTAGATCGGCGTCTCGGGGCTGTTGATGTACTTCCCGGTCTCCTTGTCCACCAGGCCGGTCTGCGGGTCCGGCAGGATGCGCCCGCTGAACCCCACCACCCTCCCTTGCAGATCGATCACCGCGAACATCAGCCGGTTACGGAAGCGGTCGTAGAAGCCGCCCCCTGCGGACCGGGGGAGCAGCAACCCCGCCTGCTCGGCGGCGCTGGGCGAGGCCCCCTGCTGGCGCAAAAAAGCCGTCAGCCCTGCCCACTCCGCCGGCGCATACCCGACCCGGAAGCTCTGGAGCGCGGTGGCGATGGAATCGGTGGGTGAGCCCGGCACCAGGCCCCGGCGGGCCAGCTCCTCCAGGGCGAGGCGCCCGTGAGGATGCTCGGCCAGCATCTGCTCGTAGTACGCAGCCGCCAGGGCGTTGAGGGCGTAGAGATCGTCGCGGAGCTTGCGGGCGGCGTCCTCCTCGCGGCGAGCGGCGGGGGAGCGATTTTCCTCGATCTCGATCCCGGCGCGCTCGGCCAGCCGACGGACCGCCTCGGGGAAGGACAACCCCTCCGTCTTCATCAGGAAATCGAAGGCGTTGCCGTGCTCGCTGCACCCGAAGCAGTGGAAGATCCCGCGCTCGGGGGTCACGTGAAAGCTCGGGGTCCGCTCCTTGTGGAAGGGGCAGAGCCCCACCCAGGAGCGCCCTCGCCTCGTCAGCTTCACCGTCTCGCCGACGACGGCCTGGATGTCCGTTCGCTCCCGTACCAGCCGGATGGTCTCTTCGCTGATCAAAGCGCCCGTCACCTCGCCCGCAGCCACCCTGCCGCGAGCGTCTCCCTTAGCTCACCGGAGCCTTGCTTGCCAAATTTTCTCTTGACCCCCCTGAAGATCGGTGCATTCCCCAAGTTCGGAGCCGCTCCAGCAGGGCCTCGCGCCCCTCCGGAGCCCCCACCTCCCGCACGCCTCGCCCCCGGAGCGCCGCCAGCCCCCGGGGCGCCTCCCCCGCAACCCCGGGGGGAGCGAGCGCCGGCCCCACGTCCGGCTGGAGGGGGGTGGCCAGCAGGATCGTCGGCTCCGGCTCGAGCACGGGCTCGGGGGCGCGGCCTCGCTCCGTGTCCGGGGAGGCCTCGGACAGCGGAGGAGGCTCGGGCAAGGCAGGCTCGGGCAAGGCAGGCTCGACCGGCGGCGCCAGCTCCGTGGGATCGGCGAGGGAGGGCGCGGCGAGCGGCGCCGAGGCGGGAGGAGGGAGCGAAGGGATCGGCGCGGCGAGCAGGTCCGGGACCTCCACCGAACGCCTCGCCTCCCGGGAATGGAGGATGCGATCAACGAGCGATTTTCCCCGGGCATCCAGCCGAAGGAAGCGGATATCGAGGCCAGGGAGCTTGCCCTCCTCGGCGGCGGCACGGTGCTCCAGTACCTTCCCTTCCCCGCGGAACAGGGGGGTACCATCCCAGAGGGCGACCTCGAAGCGGACGATGACGCCGGAGGGCCGGTAGGCGGCGCCTACCAGGGTCATCCCGGTGCGGGAGACCGCCTCCCCCTCGCCGGTCAGAAATTCTTCCTCGCTGGTGTAGGGTCGCCGGAGCCGGAACGCGACGGGGGGAGCAGGGGGGATGGTCACGCGATCCTCGGGGAGCAGGGGGTGAACCTCAGGGAGACGGGGCACGAACGAGGGAGCCGGGGGTGTGCTAGGGCAAGCCCAGCCTCATGTCTGCCCTGCTCCAAGGTACCCAGGATCTCTCCGACCTCAACCCTTCCCAGCGGGAGGCGGTGCTCCACGGCGAGGGGCCGATGCTGGTGCTCGCCGGCGCAGGCTCCGGCAAGACCCGCGTCGTCACCCGCAGGATCGCCCGGCTGATCGGCGCCGGCGTCGCCCCCGCCTCCATGCTCGCGGTCACCTTCACCAACAAGGCCGCCGCAGAGATGCGCGAGCGGGTCGCCCACCTGGTCGGCCCCCGCTCCGCCCGGGAGATGCGGGTGATGACCTTCCACAGCTTCGGCCTGGAACTGCTGGGGACCGAGGCCGCGGCCCTCGGGCTCCGCAGCGGCGGCTTCACCGTCTACGACCAGGCGGATTGCACCTCGACCATCCGGGAGATCCTCCGGTCCATCGACGCGGGGAAGCGCTTCGACATCGCGGCCATCCTGGCGCGGATCAGCCTGGCCAAGAACGCCTTCGAGAACCAGGAGAGCTGGCGACCGCGGCCCCACGACGAGTACGACGAGATCGCCCGGGAGGTGTTCCCCCGCTACCAGGCGGCGCTCCGGGCCTTCCACGCCTTCGACTTCGACGACCTGGTGACCGAGGCGGTGACGCTGCTCCGGCGGCGCGACGACGTGCGGCAGCGCTGGCAGCGCAGGATCCGCTACCTGATGGTCGACGAGTACCAGGACACCAACGCCGCCCAGCTCGAGCTGGTGCGCCTGCTGTCCGGCGAGTGGCGCAACGTGGCCGTGGTGGGCGACGACGACCAGTCGATCTACGCCTGGCGCGGCGCCGACATCACCAACATCCTCCGCTTCTCCGAGCACTTCCCCGGGGCCCGCGTCGTCAAGCTGGAGGAGAACTACCGCTCCTCGGCGTCGGTGCTGGCGGTGGCCAACGCGGTCCTCTCCGGGAGCCGCGGCAAGCGCTTCGGCAAGGTGCTCAAGGCCACCCGGGACACGGGCCCGCGGGTCGAGGTCGCCGTGTGCCTGGACCCGGAGATCGAGGCATGCTTCGTCGTGGAGCAGATCCAGCGGGCCACCGCCGCAGACCCCACCCTCACCCACGACGAGATCGCGGTCCTCTACCGCTCCAACAGCCAGGCCGAGGCCGTCGAGATCGCCCTCAAGGAGGCCGGCATCCCCCACCGGATCCTCGGCGGACAGAAGTTCTACGAGCGCAAGGAGGTCAAGGATCTCCTCGCCTACCTCCGCGTCGCGCTGGCCCCCGACGACGAGATCAGCGTACGCCGTGTGATCAACTACCCCACCCGCGGCATCGGCGAGGCGTCCCTCCAGCGGCTCTCGACCTACGCCGCCGCCCGAGATCTCACCCTCTGGCAGGCCATCGAGCGCGCCGGCGACATCGACGACCTCGGCGCCGTCGCCGTGGAAGGCTGCCGCCAGTTCGAGCAGGTGGTCACCGTGGCGAGGCAGCTCCTGGAGAGAAATACCCCCTGCCACCAGGTCGCCGAGGAGGTCGCCCGCCGCGTCGGCCTCAAGGAGGACCTGATGGCCGCCAGCCCCGGCGAGGCCTTCGCCCGCCGCTGGCGCAACGTCGAGTCGCTCCTCAACCTGCTCAAGCGCAGGGACGAGCGCGGCCCCTCGGACCTCCAGATGGTCAGCGACTACCTCCGCATGCTCACCCTCCAGCTCAGCGAGGACGACGAGGACGCCCGACGCGTGGTCACCCTCTGCACCATGCACGGCGCCAAGGGCCTGGAGTGGCGCCTGGTCTTCGTCATCGGCGTCGAGGAGGGCTTCCTGCCCCACACCCGCACCACCGACCCCCGCCCCACCGCCGCCACCGACCAGGACACCGAGGAGGAGCGCCGCCTCTTCTACGTCGCCGTCACCCGCGCCAGGGAGAAGCTCTGGATGACCCGCTGCAAGCACCGCTCCTCCCGCGGGAAGCCGGTCAACCGCTCCCCCAGCCGCTTCCTCCAGGAGCTCCCTGCCGAGCTCTACGATCAGCGGGAGGTCTCCATCCGCCCTGGTCCCGACTTCAAGCGCATGGCGGAGGGCGCCGCCTCGGTCCTCAAGGCCCTCGACGCCCTCAAGGCCGGCGCAGCTCCCCCTCCCCGCCGACGCCCCTGACCGGGGCTGCCCCCCCCGAGGGGTCCGAAGGCGGCGCTGGAGAGGTCCGCGGGCGGCACGGTGGGAGAGGGGCTTGACGAGGGGGGCGGGCTGGGGAATCTTTCGCACAGAAAATTTTAGCCCGCTGAAGAAGTGAGGACCGTGACGACGCCGCTACCGACCGAGCTGAAGAGGGACCTGGACGCGATCGTGGAGGCGTTTTTGTACCTGTACACGGAGAGTCGGCGGCTGACGAAGGAGATCGCGGCGAGGCACGGGCTGACGGGGCCGCAGCTGACGGTGGTGAAGATGCTGGAGGCGCTGGGGGAGCTGCCTCTGTCGAGGCTTTCGGAGAAGATCCGCGCGCAGAACAGCACGGTGACGGGGATCGTGGACCGGATGGAGCGGGAGGGGCTGGTGACGCGGGCGAGGAGCGCGTCGGACCGGCGGGTGGTGCAGATCCGGCTGACGGAGAAGGGGGCGGCGCTGGCGAGGGAGGTCCAGGTGGAGCCGATGGATATCTTCCGGGAGGCGCTGACGGCGCTGAACGCGGAGGAGGCCCGCGGGCTGCTGCGCGCGCTGCGCAAGGTGGCCAAGCGGGTGGAGATGCAGGTCGAAGCGGCCGCGGAGGCCGAGGCAAAGCGAGGGACAGAGGCATGAGCGAGACGAAGCGAGATCCGGACATCTGCGTGGTGACGTGCGCGCTGACGGGGGTGCTGGCGAACCGGAAGCAGTGCCCGGCGATCCCGTACACGCCGGTGGAGATCGCGGAGGAGGCGCGGCGGGCCTACGAGGCGGGGGCCTCGGTGGTGCACATCCACGCCCGCAACGACGACGGCTCGCCGACGTTCTCGGCGGAGGTGTTCGCGCGGATCAAGGAGGAGACGAGGAAGCGGAGCCCGATCCTCCTGAATTTCTCGTCCGGGGTGCTGGGCGACGACGTGAGCGAGCCGGAGGTGGTGATGCGCGAGGTCCGGCCCGAGATCGGCGCGCTCAACATGGGGACGATGAACTACGCCAAGTACTCGGACAAGCGCAAGGAGTTCGTCTTCGACATGGTGTTCCCCAACACCTACACGAAGATCATGAAGCTGCTCCGGGCCATGAACGAGTCCGGGGTCAAGCCGGAGCTGGAGTGCTTCGACGCCGGGCACACCGCCGGGGTGGCGCCGCTGCTGGACATGGGCATCCTGCGGCCCCCGCTCCAGTTCAGCTTCATCGTCAACGTGCTGGGGGGCATCCCGGCGACGGTGGAGTCGCTCCAGCTCCAGACGAAGATCATGCCCGCCGGGAGCGAGTGGGAGGTCATCGGCATCTCCCACTGCCAGTGGCGCATGCTGGCGGCGGCGCTGGTGCTCGGCGGGAACATCCGCTGCGGCCTCGAGGATCACCTCTACCTGCCGAACGGAGAGATGGCGAAATCCAACGGCGACCTGGTGGAGGTGGCGGTGCGGCTGTGCCGGGACGTGGGGCGGCGCCCGGCGACGGTGGAGGAGGCCCGGAAGATCCTGAACCTGAGGGAGCCGTCGTGATCCCCGCGCGCAAGTACCAGACGCTCCTGGTGGCGCAGGAAGGCGGCGTGGTGCGGGCCACCCTCAACCGCCCGGAGCGCCGCAACGCCATCGGCGCCGCCATGGTCAACGAGCTGCTCCACGTGCTGGCCGACGTCCACGAGGACGCGGACGCGCGGGTGCTGGTGCTGACCGGCGCGGGAAAGGCCTTCTGCGCCGGCGGAGACTTCGCCCAGATGACCTCCGGGGCGGACGGCGACCCGCTGCCAGTGAAGGGGGACTACGCGGACCTGCTGCTGGCGCTCTGCCGCGCGACCAAGCCGGTGGTGGCCCGGGTCAACGGGCATGCGATGGGGGGCGGGCTGGGGCTGGTGGCGGCATCCACCTTCGCCCTCGCCTCCACCGAGGCCGAGCTGGGCACGCCGGAGATCAACGTGGGGCTGTTCCCGATGATGATCATGGCGGTGCTGGCCCGCTTGGTGCCGCGGCGGCGCCTGGTGGAGATGATGCTGTCCGGCGAGCGGCTCAAGGCCACGGAGGCGGCGGCGCTGGGCCTGGTCAACCGGGCGGTGGCGCCGGAGCAGCTCGACGAGGCGGTGGAGGCCACGGTCGCCATGCTGCTGTCCAGGAGCCCGGCGGCGCTCCGCCACGGCCTCGACGCCTTCGCCATGCAGGACGACCTGGCGCTGGAGGACGCGCTGCCGAAGCTCCGGGAGCGGCTGGCCGGCATCCTGGCGACGGACGACGCCCGGGAAGGGTTGATGGCGTTCCTGGAGAAACGCGCGCCGGTCTGGACCGGGAAGTGAACCGCAGAGAGCGGGGCGAGGAGCGGAGACGACGATGAACATGAGAGAGCTGGTGGCGCAGCTGGAAGAGCGGCGCGAGAAGGTTCGGCAGATGGGCGGCCCCGACAAGGTGGCCAGGCAGCACAGCCGGGGCAAGCTGACCGCCCGGGAGCGGCTGGCGGCGTTCTTCGACGATGGCCTGTTCTTCGAGGTCGGCATGCACGGCACGCAGATGGGTCTGTCGGCCGGCGACGGCTCGGATCGCCCCCCCGCCGACGCGGTGGTCTGCGGCTTCGGCAAGGTGGACGGGCGGATGGTGTGCGCGGCCTCCTACGACTTCACCGTCAAGGGCGGCAGCATCGGGCAGACCGGCGAGGAGAAGGTCACCCGCATGCGGCGCATGGCCCTCACCGGCCGGTGGCCCATGGTGTGGTTCATCGACTCCGCCGGCGCCCGCATCGACGCGGCCGCCCACGAGGATCTGATCAGCCTGTTCGCCGCGTCCGGGCACCTGTTCCGCGAGCAGGTCCACATGTCCGGGGTGGTGCCCCAGGTGGCGGCGATGGTCGGCCCTGGCGCCGCAGGGACGGCCTACATCCCCGGGCTCGCGGACTTCGTGCCCATGGTCAAGAACATCGGATCCATGGCCCTCGGCGGGCCGCCGCTGGTCAAGGCGGTGACCGGGCAGGACATCGGCGAGCAGGAGCTGGGCGGCTCCAAGATCCACTGCGAGGTGAGCGGTGTCGGCGACTGCGAGGTCCCCGACGACCACGCCTGCATCGCCGTGATGAAGAAATACCTCTCCTTCTTCCCGTCGAACTGCGACGAGGAGCCCCCGGTCCTCCCCGTGACCGACCCGGTGGAGCGGCGCGAGGAGGCGCTCCTCGACCTGCTGCCCGAGTCCACCCGCAAGCCTTACGACATGTACAAGCTCATCCGCCTCGTGGTGGATCACGGCGACCTCCTCGACCTCAAGCCCCGCTTCGCCCGCAACCTCATCACCTGCCTGGCCCGCATCGGAGGCCGCCCCGTCGGCATCCTCGCCAACCAGCCCAACTGGCTCGGCGGCATCCTCGACAACGACGCCTCCGACAAGGCCGCTCGCTTCGTCCAGATCTGCGACGCCTTCAACATCCCCCTCGTCTACCTGATGGATGTCCCCGGCTTCATGGTCGGCTCCAAGGTGGAGCACGCCGGCATCATCCGCCACGGCGCCAAGATGCTCCACACCATGGCCGCCGCCACCGTCCCCAAGGTCACCGTGGTCGTCCGCAAGGGCTACGGCGCCGGCTACTACGTCATGGCAGGGCGCGCCTTCGAGCCCGACCTCCTCGTCGCCTGGCCCAACGCCGAGATCAGCGTCATGGGCGCCGAGGGCATGGTGGGGATCGCCTCCAAAAAACTCTTCGGTGACATGCCCCCTCCCCCGGAGATGAAGCAGGCCATCGTCCAGCAAATCCAGCAGCGGATCGACATCTACAAGGTCGCCGGCTGGGGCTACGTCGACGACATCATCGACCCCCGCGACACCCGCCGCGCCATCGCCTGGGGCCTCGATCTCGCCCGCCACAAACGCCTGGAACGCCCCGCACGAAAGCGCGGTATCCTCCCCGTTTGAACGCCCGCTGAACCGTTCAGAACCAGGGAATTTTCCCTCCAGATCGCCCTGGAGGATCGACGCCCGGTTGCTATACCGGGCAGGTGCGGATCCCCCCCGGAGCGCTCCTCCTCGCCGCGTCGCTCTCCCTGCTGCCCTCCACCGCCAGCGCCGGGTCTCCCCCTACCCCGCCCCCGGATCTCCGCCGCCTGTTCTTCGACGGCGCGCTTTCCCCCGGGTACCCGGCGCGCCACAGCACCAGCACCGCCCGGCCCATCCCGCTGGCCAGCGAGGATCGCTTCACCGTGCTCAGCCTGCTGGCCAACCCCGCCCTCTTCGCCTTCGGGGTGTGGTCCGCCCGGGTCGAGCTGGCCCCCGTCCCGTTCGCCTCGGTGCTCGCCGAGTACAGCCGCATCCGGGACTTTGACGTCCCTGGCCTCAAGGGCAACATCCACCTCGACGGCAACGTCATCGACCTGGGGCTCCACTTCTGGCCCCTGGGGGAGGGCGCGCGCGGCTTCTACCTCGGGCCGCGCTACTCCCTCGGTAGCGGCAAGGATCGCTCCGGCTACGGCGAGGGCGACCTCTCCGGCTGGGGCGCGGACCTCGGCTACCAGTGGGTCGCCGGCCTCTTCGCCTTCAACCTGGGCGCGGGGCTGGGGCAGGCCACCGCCCGGGTCCGCCCCGCCGAGGCGCTCCGCCGGCGCGAGGACATCCCCGACTCCCTCCGCCAGGCGGAGACCAGCACGACCTTCCTGCGCCCTTACCTCACCGTCGGGATCGGCCTGGCGTTCTGATCAGCCACCGTTGCAGGCCCAGGGGCGCACGGAGGCGGGAACCTCCTCCAGCCACTCCTGGAGCTCCCGGACGATCTGTACCATCCGCACCCCATCGGGCCCCTGGTTCCCCAGCATCTTCAGCGCCTGCGTCCCCTGCTCCTGGGAGAGCCTCCCGGTACCGATGGCCTGCCCCAGCAGCAGCAGCGCCCGCAGCCCCAGCAGCCCCTGGGCCAGCTCCAGCACACGCCGCCGAGCGCGATCGCTCCCCGCCGGCGAGCTCCAGTCGATCAGCATCTTCAGCCGCCTCGCCAGGTTCTCCTGGCTGCCGAGCGCGTCCTGGTAGAGCCGGGACACCGCCGCGCTGCTCGACGGCAGATCCTCCTCGTGGAGCGCCAGCCCGCGCCAGAGCTTGCTGCTGGCCAGCGCCAGTTGCAGCATCGTCTGCTCGATGCGCCGCAGCGCACCCCGGAGCGCCAGCCTCGCCGCCCCCGGATCCACCACCGTCAACCCCGAATTCCGCTCTCGCTCCCGCTCGTCCCGGGTGTGGACCAGCAGCGCCGAGATCTCCCTCGCCAGCTTCTCCAGACCCTCCATACGCCAGGCCCTCGGCGCCGCGTTGCCCGGAACCCCGAGCACCAGCGCCCCCACCAGCAGATCCTCCATCCACAGCGGCGCGATCACCAGGGCCCGGCTCCGGGAGGCCCGCAGCCAGCACGACAGCCCCCACTGGCGGGCGTTCCTGGGATCGAGGTACACCGTGCTCTCGTGGACCAGCGCCACGCTGGCCGGAGAGATCTCCGCAGCAACCGCGCGGGTTGTCTCGAACTCCGGGTCCAAACCGACCTGCCCCAGCAGCACGTGCTGCCGCCGCGACGACAGCATCACCAGCGCCGCCGAGGGGCCGTCGAAGAACGCCGCCGCCGCCTCCGCCGAGCACTTCCAGAGGGATCGTTCCTCTTCCAGCAGCAGGGGCTCCAGCGCCTCGAAGCGGCGCTGATCGGGGGTTCCTAGGTCGAGGAGGGCGGAGTCATGCTGGGTGCTCATGCCCCTCACAGATGCATCCGACGTGCCCAGCCAGAAATACCGTTTTTTGTCCCGTTTTCTGAGGACAAAGGTCAGCAAACGGGCAAGCCTGCTTCCTCCTGTCTTCAGAGGTGAAAGCCTCAGGTAGGCAGCCGGGCTTGTCGGGGGCGGAGCGCTTGGCTACGGCTGCGCCCCCATGGCTCGCCCCCTGGTTTGCTCGCTGCTTGCCGCCTCGGCGCTCCTTGCCTCGCCCGCCCAGGCTGAGGAGCCTCCGGACCGGCACGGTGTCGTCATTGACCTTCCCCTGGTGGATCTCCCCTTCAACCTGCGGGGAGGTCTCACCAGTCCCGGGATGGGGCAGTCGCTGGGGTTGTCGGCGAGCTTCTACCAGGTGCTGCACGGGGGGCTGGGGCTGGCGCTGGACCCCTACGAGGGGCCGTGGTGGCAGCGGCTCGGGGGGCGGATGCTGATCGGGGCGGCGGATCTCCTGGTGACCAGCCTGCCGCCGGGGCTGACGTGGCAGCACGAGGAGGGGCACCGGGCCGTGCTGAGCCGGGAGAAAATCGGAAGCTTCAACGGGGTCTACCGGTTCCGCCCGTTCTCGGGCGTGGTGGCGGTGAGCCAGGTGAAGGACGAGGAGTTGGCGGCGTTCAAGGCGAGGAACCCCGGCGGCTTCGTGAGGATGTCCACGGCGGGGCTGGAGATGAACCTAGAGTTGGTCAGCTCCCTGGCGAGAACCCAGCTCTTCTACCGGACGAGGGCCTGGCACGGGTTCCTGTTCTGGCAGGCGTACCTGACCAACACGCTCTACCAGGCAACCTGCGCCAGCGCGAGTGGGGATCGCACCACCGAGGAGGAGGAGCGGCGGGAAGGCGCGGACGTGGCCTCCCGGGATTTCACCGGGCTCGACTGCAACGCGTGGGTGTACGATCTGTTCCGGCCCGGGGAGACCTACGAGGCGCGGGGGGTGCACCCGTCGGGGGTGGGCGTGCGGCGCTACCGCAAGCGCTCCGATCTCTCCGGGGAGGAGCGGAGCTACCAGGAACAACAGCTCGCCCTGTCGTTCCTGAACTACCTGGACCCCGCGCTCCTGGGGCTGGACTGGTTCACCGCAGAGGTCGGGGAGCGAAGGCTGCCGCTCCGGTTCAACGGGCGGGTGCGCCACATGGCAGCGCCCTTCGGCCAGACGATCAACCTGGAAGCGTACGGGCAGTACCGGGATTACAACGTGGCGCTGGGGTTCCAGGGGGGGATGAACCGGAAGCAGTTCTTCCCCGGGATCAGCGGGGAGCTGCACCGCTTCCCGCTGGATCTGGTGATCGGCAAGCCGATCACGGTGTCGGCGCGGGCATCCCTCTGGCTCCAGCCGGGGGAACAGCGGTTCCGGGAGGCGCGCTACCGCCCCGGGGCGCTGGGCAGCCTGCGGCTGGCCTACGCGTTCTCCACCGCCTTCGAGCCCTACGTGGAGGTGGAGGGCAAGTCGGCGGGCTGGGTGCCAGGGAATGTGTGGCTCGACGCCAACGTGTCCGCGAGGGCCGGGCTGGTGTCGACGCTCCTGGACTAGCGGTGAGCGACGCGGCCGTCGCCCTCGACGGGGGCCTCGGCCTTCTTCACCTTCCAGAGCTTCTCGAAGATCTTCATCTCGAAGTCGCCGGTGTGGCAGGTGGGGCAGCCCATCTCCTTGCCGTCCTTGCTGGCGAGCTTCTTGACGTAGTTCTCGTCCATGTACTTGCTGACGGCGTCCTTGTTGTCGCGGGTGAGGATGTCATCCTTGCCGTGGTGGCAGGAGTCGCAGAACAGGGGGCTGCCGTCCGCGAGCTTCATGCCGACCACGTACTCGTCCCACATCTTGCGGGCGATCTGCTTGTTGGCCGTGTCCGCCTTGAAGTTCCCGTCGACGTGGCAGCCCTTGCACTCCATGCCGGTGGACTTGCTGATGGCCTTCATCACCTTGCTCTTCTCGGCGGTCTTCATCTTCGCCATCGGCTGTAGCTTGGCGATGTCAAAGCCCGCCTCCTTGAGGTCGGCGGCCATGGTCGACGCGGAGATGGGCGTCATGGCGCTGCCCGCCTGGGGTGGCTTGTCCACCGGCGGCTTGTCCACCGGCGGCTTGTCCACCGGCGGCTTGTCCACCGGCGGCTTGTCCGCAGGCTGGTCGGTGGGGTTCCCGGTGGTGGCCGGAGCGGCGCTGGGGGCCGGAGGAACCTGGGGGGTCGGGGTGGTCTCTCCGCAGGCCGCCAGGATGGCAGCACCGAGGAGAGCGGCGGCGAGGGTCAGGGTGAGGGGTGTGGAGCGCATGGTGCTGAAGTGATCGCATGGCACACCAGGATGGCCGGGTTCGTCAAGGAAACGCTGGCCACAGGGAGGCAACTTTCCGGCGGCTCCGGTCTTGGCTAAGGAGGCGTCCATGCAAGACGCGAAGCCGATCCGGATCTCGTTGCTCGGGTGCGGGACCGTGGGCGGGGGGGTCCTTCGCCTCCTCAAACAGAACAGCGCGTACCTGGCGTCCCGGGTCGGAGCCCCGCTCCTGGTGCGCAAGGTCCTGGTGCGCGACCCGGCCAAGGAGCGGGACGAGGCCTGCGACCGCGCCTGGGTCACCACCCGCGCCGAGGAGGTGCTCGACGATCCGGAGCTGGACGTGCTCGTCGAGGTCATCGGCGGCGACCAGGACGCAGGCGCCCTCATCGAGCGGGCGCTGCGGCGCGGGCTGGGCGTCGTGACGGCCAACAAGTTCCTCCTGGCCCGGCGCGGCCCGGAGCTCCTCGACCTCGCCGTGCAGCAGGGCACCGACCTGGCCTTCGAGGCCTCGGTCGGCGGCGGGATCCCGGTGATCCGCACGCTTCGCGAGGCCCTGACCAGCGACTGGGTGGAGCGCCTCGACGGCATCGTCAACGGCACCTGCAACTACATGCTGACCCGCATGCGCGACGACGGCTGGGGCTTCGAGGAAGCACTCCGCGAGGCCCAGCGCCTCGGCTACGCGGAGGCCGAGCCCTCCCTGGACGTGGACGGCCACGACGCCGCGCAGAAGCTCGTGGTCCTCGCCATGCTGGCCTTCGGCGCCCGGGTCCAGGAGGCCAGCGTCCCGGTCTTCGGCATCCGTTCCATCGACGCCGAGGACCACCGCTTTGCCGAGCGCTTCGGCTACCGGATCAAGCACCTCGCCGTCGGCCGCGACCGGGGCGACCAGGTGGAACTCCGGGTCCACCCGGCGCTCGTCCCGACCCAGGACGTGCTGGCCAGCGTCTCCGGTGTCCTCAACGCCATCCGCGTCGAGGGCCGGGCCCTGGGACCTTGCCTCCTCTCCGGGCGCGGCGCCGGCGCCATGCCCACCGCCGTCAGCGTCGTCGCCGACCTGGTGGACGTCGCCCGCGCTCGCCTCGCCGGTGTCGCGGGCCTCGCCACTCGGGGCATCCAGATGACCGCCCGCCAGATCCTCCCGCTGTCGGAGGTCCAGACGCCCTTCTACCTCCGCGTCTCGGTCCAGGATCGCCCCGGCGTTCTAGCCGCCATCGCCGGGGCCCTCGGCCACCACGGCATCAGCATCGAGCAGATGTTCCAGACCACCTCGACCGCAAGCGCCCCCGTAGACATCGTTCTCACCACCCACCGGGCCCGCTGGGGCAGCCTCGAAGATGCCCTCCGCGTCATCCACCGCCACGACTTCATCGCCCGCGAAGGCCGCTTCCTCCCCATCCTCCAGGAGGATGCTTGATCACCCTCCGGGCGGGTACTTGGCAAAGGTGTAGACACTACCACCATTCTTGAACACGTAGCCGTTCGCGGACAGCGTGGGCCCCTCCAGGGGATCGATGGTCAGGACCATGTCTGGGTTGGTACCCCCCCTCGTCCACACGTCGATCTTGGCTGTGTCGGAACCGTTGGGACCACCGCAATTCCCCGTCAACGGAGTCTTGGATAGATTGCCTACAATCCCCTCCAGAGGGCCAGCTCCGTCACAGGTCGGGTTGGTCGTGTACCAATGCCCACCGATGGTGCGCAGGCAGCGGTAGAACGGCACCAGCTGGTTGGTAAATGCGTCCCCGTACAGGTAGAAGTAGTTGTAAAACTCAACGTTGTATCCGGCGTTCGAGATCTCGTCCAGCGAGGCCGAGTACAAGTGTTGGCCCGTCACCGGATGAACCGCTCGATGGATCGAAACAAAGCACCCGGAGGGATCACAAGTCCCATCGCAATCGTCATCCAACGTGTTGCACTGCTCCGCCGGTGGCACGCAACCGCCGTAGTTGCACGCCAAGTTGCATGCCTTGGTGCCCTTGCTCCCGCAGGAGGTCGTACACTCAACCGGCGGGCTCCCCTGTGCGCAGGCGAAGCCATCATCGACCATCCCATTGCAGTTATCATCAAGCCCGTTGCATTCCTCGAGCGGCGGTACGCAAGCGTCGTAGCTGCACGCCGAGTTACATGCCTTGATGCCCTTGCTCCCGCAGGAGGTCGTACACGCAACCGGCGGGCTCCCCTGCTCGCATTCAA
>CAZSDX010000065.1:0-18724 GCA_964605685.1 uncultured Polyangiaceae bacterium | reverse complement strand
GGGGCTGCGCGGGGGGGGGGGGGGGGGGGCCCCGGGGGGGGGGGGGGGAGGGCGGGGGGTGGGGAAGCCGGCGTGGGCGGGCAGGCGGGCGACGGAGGGGAGGGCGGCGCGGCGGGAGAAGGCGGCGCCGGGGCGGGAGGCGGTGGGCTCGGAGGGAGCGACGCCGGAGCAGGAGGCGGTGGGGGCGGTCAGGCAGGCGACGGAGGGCAGGCGGGAACCACAGGCGGGCAAGGCGGTTCGAGTGGAGGAGGGTCGGGCGGAGGCGGTGCTGGTGGTAGTTCAGGGGGCGGAGGTGCCAGTGGTAGCGGGGCGACTGGTGGAGGTGGACCACTCGGGGATCCTGAGGTGATCTGGTCCCCCCCGGATGGCTCGGATCTGAACGCGGTGGGGGTCGCGGCCGAGGGAACAGAGCTTGTCTTCACGACCCTTTCCAGCACCCTACAGGATCGCGCCATCTGGCGATGCACCCTCCCTGGCTGCTCCAGCGTCGAGAAGGTCAAGGGAGGTCTCGGCGCCCCCGGGCAGATCGTCCGGAGGGGGAATTCCCTGGTCTGGGGCAACGATAGCTTCCTGTCGGACTCGGGGATTTACTCCTGCGACTACTTCTTCGGGGTGACAAGCTGCACCCCCTTCCCGGTGATCTCCGAGGTGAAACCAGCAGGGCTATCCTGGCAACTGGACAGCCTGGCCTACGCCATCTTCGACGGGAACAACAGCCCCCTCCGTGTCTGCAATTCCCTGACGGAGTGCGCGTCTGCATCCGACCTGCTGAGCGTCCTTGACGACAAGATCACCGGGATCGCCTACCCGCAAGGGGCCAGCAATTTTTCCACATTCCTCTCCACGAGGGACGGGAGCATCCTGGGTGTCTCCGGGACATCCTACGAGACCAGAGCAAATACAACAGGAGATACCATCCTGAACCTTGTCGCCTACCAGAACAGCTTCTTCTTCGCCACACCGGTCGAAGTATTTCGCTGCTCTTCTTTCGATGATTGCACCACTCCAATCTCGGTCGCTGCCCCCGGTGGAAACCTCGCAGTAAGTGGTGATTTCCTTTACGTCGCCAACAACAACCCACCCCCCGCTCCCCAGATCCTTCGGTACAGCCTGAAGTAGAGGGCATGGTGCATCCCGTGCAGGCCCCAGCCCTCCAGGTGCCTCAGGGGCGGCGCGTCCCGTTGCCCGTGCGTCCCTCCGGCGGGAGGTACCCGGCCCTGCGCGCCACCTCGACGTTGATCGCCCGGATGGCCTCCGCATCCTCGCCGCTCACGCCGCGCTCGTGCATCCTGCGCGCCACCATGGTCAGCACGGTGCGCAGCGCGCACAGGTGCTCGAAGCGCCCCCCGAACAGCTCGGGGTCGAGGAATTTCCGGTAATCTCCGAGCTTCTTCTCCGCGTGGAGCCGGTAGACAAAGGCGTCCTGCATGCCGTTCATCACGGCGAGCAGGCCCCGCTGGTGCACGTTGCCGTAGCCTTCCCCCGCGTCGATCAGCGGGCACAGGGACACCTCCCCGGTCGCCTGGATGCGCAGGCTCGGGTGAGGGCGGAAGAAGTTCTTGCAGCGCAGCTCGTCGTCGCGCCACCGCGCGGAGGCGTCCTCCTTGCGCCGTAGCTGCACCGCGTTGCCGGTGTCGACCAGATGGCTCAGGTAGTTGTGAGGGTCGCCCTGGAGCCGCTCGATCCGGGCTTCGAGGGGCATTGCCGGGTCGAGATCGTACAGGGAGGCGGCCACCTCCCCCAGCCAGGCCAGCTCCGAGGCCTGCTGCACGGGGGAGAGCACCAGCGACACCTGGGGGCTCATCCCCGCGGCCCGTACCCTGGAAAACCCGCCGAGGATCCGGCGATAGAGCCCCGGCACCTTGCGCGAGCGGTCGTGCACCGGCTCGGGTCCGTCGAGGCTGAAGACCACGTGGGTCACCCCCGCCTCGGCCAGCGCCGCCAGGAGCCGGGCGTCGTCCTCGTAGCGGACCCCCGCGGCCTTGAACCCGCGCTCACCCAGGAACCACCCGCTGGTCAGCACCGCCACCGCGGCGCCGCCCCTGCGCTGGATGTGCTCGACCACGCTCAACCACCGGGCGCCGTACAGGATCACCTCGCCCCCCACGAACGAGAAGCGGCGGATCCCCAGCGGGAGCGCCAGATCCACCGCCTCGCAGAGCCGCTCGGGCCTCGCCTCCGTGGCCGCGGGCAGGTGGCCGTTGCGGCAGTGCTCGCAGTCCAGGTTGCACACCGTCGTGTACTCGAACACCAGCCGCTCGACGTGCTGGAGCGGGTTCCTGCGGTAGCGTAGCTCCACCTCCTCGGCGGTCACCCCCGGCTCCACCCGCTGCGCCAGCCCGCGCGCTTCCAGCTCTGCCTGCCACGCCTCCCCGGTCACCGGCTGGAGGGTGGCGATGCGCAGATCCAGCAGCCGGCTCACCACCTCGACCGGCAGCGGCAGGGGCTCCTCCGGGTGGTGGGCGGCGTGCTGGAGGAGCCGGACTCCGTAGTTGCTCAGGATGAGGTTCATGGCGGCGCCCCACGCAGCGACGCGTCCACCAGGATATTCCGGACGGAAATTTTCGAGGTAGCATGGCGGCGTCATGCGCGGAGCCTTTGCCCTTTGGGGGCGGAGTCCGCAGTCCGGGGGCTTCTTGTCGGAGCAAGGGAGGGTGTTTGTGACCCCGTTGGCTGTCGAGCTTCGACGGGAGGTCGTCTCGATGGCCTTGCCCATGGCGCGGTCCGGGCTCCTCACCCCCGGCCCCTCTCCGTCTCCCGCGGAGAGGGGAGGAGAGGGTGGAAACGAAGTGCAAATTCAATCAGTTATGCTGCTTCCTCCCCCTCCCCACGAGAGATGGGGAGGGGGCCGGGGGGAGAGGAGTCCGGACCGCGCCATGGGCAAGGCCCGATGAAGGACCCCGGAGGGTAGCCCCTCCGTCGTTTATTCCGGCTCTGGCTTGGTGGGAAAGTAGAGGTTTTCCCAGAGTTGATGCGATTTCACGCAGATGCCAACGTCCAGGCAGGCGAGCGCGTAACACGGCTTGATCTTCTCTCGCCGATCCGTGTTGTACCTGTAGTATTCGCCCAAACAGTACGCTTGATGGTCTGCCTTGCTGGCTTCTCCGTCGCACTGAAAGCGCTTGTCTGCGCACTCGTTCAGCACTTCTTGATCCTGGAGGGTCGTGTACTTCCCCTTCGGTGCTGCAGCAGGGCTCCACTTACTCCAATAATTCTTGTCCCAGTAACAACGGTGAATTTCCTTGTACTGAGGCTCGATGTTCTGGGGAGGTTCCCCGAGGGTCTTGAAGAAGTCGAGGGCAATCTCCGGGATGAGGTAGCCCGCACCGGTTACCTCTTTCAAGCACTGGGTTTCGCACCCCAGCGTGTCTGCGTTGGGGCAGTCCTTGAGCAAGCCGCAGGAGTCAGCGCAGAGCTTGGCGAGATCGGGCCCTTGCCCCCCTTCTCCCCCGCTGGTGCCAGCGTTTCCTCCTGGAGCTCCCGCAAGGTTTTGCCCGGCACTTCCTGCGACCCCGCCAGCGCTTCCCGCGGCCCCGCCATCCATCTGAGAAGTCCCACCCTCGCTCGGGGAGGTTCCCCCCTGGTTCTGGGATGTCCCCCCCTGGGAGCTTCCTCCCTGTGCCGGAGAGGAGGGAGAAGAACCGGAGCAAGCGAAGAGGTGGAAGGAGAGGGAGAAGAGGAGTGCGGGGAGGATCTTGGTGGTGGTGAGGTTCATGGTTGGGCTCCTGTTCACTGTTGCCCCGGAGGAAGTTCAGCGATGGCGGTATCCAGGCAAAGATTCGGTGTCTCGCTCCGGGTACAGCGGCCGACGGTCGCGTTATCGAAGAGGATCCAGTCGTTTTTCCACCGGGTATTCGAGGGGGAACCGTAGAAGGTCATCAGGCCAAGACCTCCCCAGTTCCACCCCACGTTCACGTAAGGCATGTCCCCGTTGGCCAGAACATTCACCTTATCGTTGGGTCCGCAAGACTTGCTGTCGATCTCCAGGAGCTGCGTTCCGCCCGTTTGGACAACATCCTCCGCGATGTTCTGGAGGGATGAAACAACCCAGTTGTGGGTGCAACCATCCTTGGGAAAACTCACGGAGATGTTGTTTTCGCACTCCTGGCCGATATGATCCTGGTTCAAGATCAAATCACCGTTGTTGATCCATCGCCCATACCGGAAGGTTGGCCTTGGATCCGGTTCTTTCCAGCAATCATCGACCCCGGTGAGGTTTGCCGAGGCTGCACGAAATTCCCAGGAGTGTTTCCACGTTGGATGGTAGTTGGAGAGGTAGCGCAAGGGAACCATCTCCAGGTTGGCGACCACGGGTTTGTGATCAGAGAGCTTGCTGGGAGGATCGGCGAAGGAGTCCTGACCCGAGAGCCCGGGCCATGGGGACGACCAGATCCCATCTGTCGGGGAGTCTAGAGCCCCGTCAGGGTTGGTGGCCATCAACCAGGCTGGGGCTTTGAACTCCGTGGCATCAGGAGGGGATGGAGGGCGTACTACGACGTAGTCGTAGCGCTCGTTCCCCATGTAATTCCCCATCCAGTCTGCATTGGAGACGATATTTTCAACATAGGTATCTTCGAGGATGAAGGTGCCCGTGAGGTCTTGCCCGCGAAGAGGATCGTTGTTGGAATTCTTCGCAGCGTCGGGATTGTTGTACTGGGGGTGCTGGCGAACGATATCCCCATGCTTGATCTCCCAGTCGTAGGCGCTCTCCCAGGGGGTGATGATGTCGCTCGGAGGTGTCTTCTTGTTTTGTGGCATCACAGGACCCACCCGGAGACGCTCGATCAGGGTGACATACTCACCCTCCAGTTGTTTCCCATCTGCGTTGAAATCTCCCATGATCACCGCGGGTCGATCTTTCTGGAGTGCCGTGACCTGCTCGATGAAGGTGTTGATCTCCTGGAACTGCTGTGCACGCACCTCAGCGTCCGTCTTGGTGTAGCAATTCCAGTCGAGCTGAGCTGCGTTGAAGAGAACCTGCACCGCTGCTGCTAGCCCGCCTCCTTGACCGATCAAGGCGAACCCTGCCGTCAAGACGGAATTGATCGCGAGAGCACTCAGGGCAGAATCCGTACACAACGTCGTGCCGGATGCTTGCATGTGGGTGTTGAAGATATCGATGTAGTGGTCCCCGCTGGGCGGCAGGGGGCATTTGGCGGAGATTTCCTGAGACACATCACCGACGGTAACCGTTTGGCGACAGATCGTGTTGGTGAGGGTCGGAGGGTTGAGAAGGAGGCGCAC
The DNA here is from genome assembly GCA_964605685.1 of uncultured Polyangiaceae bacterium. Classification (GTDB taxonomy): domain Bacteria; phylum Myxococcota_A; class Polyangia; order Polyangiales; family Polyangiaceae; genus JANWXX01. Next base: position 13,480 of record CAZSDX010000065.1, on the reverse strand, counting down.
CCACTGGACTCCCTTGCCCTTGAAGCAATCTTCGCCTCGGCAGGCTTCTCCTGGGGTGAAGACATGTCCATCATCCCTGACGCTTTCCAGAGGAGAGAAGATCCAGAGACCACCGTGGGTTTCCCCGGAAGTTTCTCCGGCGAAGATACCCCCCGTTGTTTCCTGGACGGCGAGATGAAAGGCACGGTCGAAATCCAGCGGGCCGTAGGCCTTCATCTCCGGGACTTTGCGTGCTTTTCGAAGCGTGTTGAGCTTGGTGAGGATAGCCTTCACCTGGACGGAGTCCCATCCTTCCTGGATGGCGATGATATCAGCTCCCTGTTCATCGAGGAACTGACCGATCTTTTCCGGCGTTACTTTCTTGAATTTGCCCTTGAGTGAATCGCTGTAAAAGCGACGGATGTTGAAGCTCATCATCTTGAGCTTGAACCCCTGGGGGCGACCCAGCAACACGGTTTGCAAGCGTCTACGACGGATCACTTCTTTTGTTTGTTGATGAGGCAAATCTTGCCGATCAATGTCTTCAGGAAGACCACCCAGATTCTGGACGGGTTGCACCCCGAAGCCAAACCCCGCCTCCAGATCCGGAGCGGGCCGGACGTCAACGGAGAGTGAGAGCGGCAGGGTCAATTCCGCGCTACATCGGAGGATCTGGTTGCTTGCAAGGTCCTTGGGGTCGTTCTTGCACCCCCCTAGCTTCAACTCGTAGGGAAAAGAGCTGAGCTTCTTCCAGTCTGTACCTGCCGCGCTGTTCCCGCGGTAGACCCCGGATTTGTCTCCGGTGATGATGTTGAACTCGTAGTAACGATCTGCGCTCTCGAATCCCAAGGAGGGATCGGTAAAACGATCATTGTCGACGTAAACCCGGAGGAGCCCCCCCGCATCGGGGGAGATGCCCCCTGTGAGCGAGGTCTGCAGGCGTTTGTCGATGGGGATATCTTCCAGGAAGACGTGTAGCGCATGGGTGGTGAGACCGATGGAGTTTCTCCCCTTGGAGATCGCCAACCAGACGTTCCCGTTCGCTTTGAGGTCCCGGTTTGTATAGGGGAGGCGGGTCGCCCCGAACCACTCCTTCTCCCCACGAACCCCATCCACCACAAAACGGGTTGTCCCGCCTACCCGGATCAGCTCTTCGTTGAGGGGAGCAACGTGTACACAACGCGAAGCGCCAGGACCTCGGTTACAGGTCGCCGAGGTGGGGATCACACCAGATACCCCGCTCAGGGAAGCCGTGGTCAGTGGTTCTTTTTCAGCGGAGTTGCTGCCATCCCCGCTCGCCCCCGCAGAGCAACCTAGCACTCCCATGGTCAGGGATAGAAGGGCCCGAACAACGTAATCCCTCTCTCTCTCATGGTTGTAAAAACCTCCAGGCCGTGATAATCGGATGATCTTTGGTCGCGTCAAGAAATTTCTACGCCGCCTCTTGACCCTTGGTGGATTTGGAGCCGTGGTTCACAGGGGGATGCGGGTCTCGATCCAGCCGGTGCGGGTGCCGCCGGCTCGCACCCGGAGGACACCGGCGCCCTAGACCAGGAAGCTCACCCGCGCCGAGGTCCGGTTGCGGTGGCTGCGCTGGAGGAAGATCGTCGTGTGGCCGCTGTACCGGCCGTGGCCCCAGCCCTCCAGGTGCCTCAGGGGCGGCGCGTTCCGTTGCCCGTGCGTCCCTCCGGCGGGAGGTACCCGGCCCTGCGCGCCACCTCGACGTTGATCGCCCGGATGGCCTCCGCATCCTCGCCGCTCACGCCGCGCTCGTGCATCCTGCGCGCCACCATGGTCAGCACGGTGCGCAGCGCGCACAGGTGCTCGAAGCGCCCCCCGAACAGCTCGGGGTCGAGGAATTTCCGGTAATCTCCGAGCTTCTTCTCCGCGTGGAGCCGGTAGACAAAGGCGTCCTGCATGCCGTTCATCACGGCGAGCAGGCCCCGCTGGTGCACGTTGCCGTAGCCTTCCCCCGCGTCGATCAGCGGGCACAGGGACACCTCCCCGGTCGCCTGGATGCGCAGGCTCGGGTGAGGGCGGAAGAAGTTCTTGCAGCGCAGCTCGTCGTCGCGCCACCGCGCGGAGGCGTCCTCCTTGCGCCGTAGCTGCACCGCGTTGCCGGTGTCGACCAGATGGCTCAGGTAGTTGTGAGGGTCGCCCTGGAGCCGCTCGATCCGGGCTTCGAGGGGCATTGCCGGGTCGAGATCGTACAGGGAGGCGGCCACCTCCCCCAGCCAGGCCAGCTCCGAGGCCTGCTGCACGGGGGAGAGCACCAGCGACACCTGGGGGCTCATCCCCGCGGCCCGTACCCTGGAAAACCCGCCGAGGATCCGGCGATAGAGCCCCGGCACCTTGCGCGAGCGGTCGTGCACCGGCTCGGGTCCGTCGAGGCTGAAGACCACGTGGGTCACCCCCGCCTCGGCCAGCGCCGCCAGGAGCCGGGCGTCGTCCTCGTAGCGGACCCCCGCGGCCTTGAACCCGCGCTCACCCAGGAACCACCCGCTGGTCAGCACCGCCACCGCGGCGCCGCCCCTGCGCTGGATGTGCTCGACCACGCTCAACCACCGGGCGCCGTACAGGATCACCTCGCCCCCCACGAACGAGAAGCGGCGGATCCCCAGCGGGAGCGCCAGATCCACCGCCTCGCAGAGCCGCTCGGGCCTCGCCTCCGTGGCCGCGGGCAGGTGGCCGTTGCGGCAGTGCTCGCAGTCCAGGTTGCACACCGTCGTGTACTCGAACACCAGCCGCTCGACGTGCTGGAGCGGGTTCCTGCGGTAGCGTAGCTCCACCTCCTCGGCGGTCACCCCCGGCTCCACCCGCTGCGCCAGCCCGCGCGCTTCCAGCTCTGCCTGCCACGCCTCCCCGGTCACCGGCTGGAGGGTGGCGATGCGCAGATCCAGCAGCCGGCTCACCACCTCGACCGGCAGCGGCAGGGGCTCCTCCGGGTGGTGGGCGGCGTGCTGGAGCAGCCGGACACCGTAATTGCTCAAAATCAGGTTCATGGTAGCGCCCGGGCAGCGACGGGGTAACCAGGATATTCCGGACAGAACCCCCGTGCCCCCCGGGGCCTGCTCGTACCGTCTTGCCTCCGGGAAGGTCGTGGAATACCTCCCCTGGGCTCCTGCCGGATGCAGGGAAACGAGGGGTCAGCAGCCATGAGTGATCGGGCGAGGCGATGGGGGTGGAGGGCGTTGCTCTCGGGGGTTGCGTTCGTGGCGCTCACCTCGCCGGTTCGCGCCAGCGAGGTGCAACCCGGGGACACCGTGGGGCGCTTTCCGTGGGCCCGCCTGGGGATCGCCGGCGGGTTCAGCGGGGTGCCCATCCCCTACGTGGGGCTGTCGGAGGGGCCGACCGCCAAGACCGATCTCGCCGGCCTCGTGGGGCCCCAGCTCGATCTTTACCTGGGCGGGGGGCCGGCGCTGCTCAACGTCCAGGGGGTCTACAACGCGCTGGGGAGCGGCGTCCGGTGGATGGGCCGAGGGGAGCTGGTGCTCGGCGCGAGGACGACGCACAACGTCCTGAAATCGATGAGCGAATCGGCGCCCAACGCGTCGGGATACTCCACAAGGACAACGGAGCACTACGTGCACAAGCACGTGCCGCTCCTCATCGGCGTGGCGGCCGGCGCCTCGGCCTGGCGCGTGGCCGAGGTCTCGTACACCTCCCCTTCCTACGCGGTCGAGGGCGGCGTGACCAACACGCGCAGCGCGGCGACGCTCACCACGATCGACGCCGGCTTCAAGCTGATCTCACCGCAGATCGAGCTTGGGATCGGGCCGCTGCTGGAACTGCCGAGCAAGTCCTATGGCGTGCGCTGGGTGTACGGCATGGCCTTTCCTGTCGGCGACCGCCCGTTCTACTTCCGCCTCTCGGGCGACCACGTGCTGGGCAGCGATCCGCTCGACAACTCGGGGCGTCGCCTCGGGATGGCGGTGATGCTGTCCCTGGGGCTGGGCACCGGCCTGGGGCTGGGGCTCTGATCGCGAACCGGGGAGGTAGCTCCGCGTGACCGCCCACCGCTGCGCCTCGGTTCGCGTGGTATCGTGCGGCCGATGGACGCCACGAAGATCAAGCGGGCGCTGGCCCGGACCTCGCTCTCCGCCCCGGCGCCGCTGCTCCGACGGCTGGCCCGGGAGCGCCGCGCCGACGGCTACACCCTGGACCCGCAGCTCGCGCTCCTGGCGCAGCTCGGCGAACTCCTCGGGGAGCCCCGGACCCACGAGCAGCCGGTCCCCATCGCACGCCGTACCTTCCTCCACCAGACGGGCGTCGTCGACCTCGCCCCTCCTCCGGGCGTGAGCGCCGAGGACCGGAGCATCGACGCCCACGGAGGATCCCTACCCATCCGGATCTACCGCACCGACCGCGCCGAGGAGGGGGCTCCGGCGCTGGTGTACTACCACGGGGGAGGCTTTGTGGTGGGCGACCTCCAGAGCCACGACGGGGTGTGCCGGTGGCTCTCGCGAGAGGCGAGGATCACGGTGATCGCGGTGGACTACCGGCTGGCTCCGGAGCACCCGTTCCCGGCGGCCATCGAGGACGGTCTGGCGGCGTACCGATGGGCGGTGGAGCGCCGGGGGGAGCTGGGCTTCGGCGCGCTGGGGGTGGGAGGAGACAGCGCGGGGGGCTGCCTGGCGGCGGTGGCCTGCCAGCAGGCGAGGGAGCTGGGGCTTCCCCAGCCGGCGCTCCAGTTCTTGATCTACCCGGTGACCCACGTGGACAGCACGCTGCCGTCGCGGAAGACCTTCGAGGATGGTGTGTTTCTGGAGAAGGCCACCATCGACTGGTTCACCGAGTACTACCTGCCGGAGCGCGCGGCGAGGAGCGATCCGCGGGCGTCGCCGCTGCTGGCGGAGCGCCTCGACGGGCTGGCGCCGGCGCTGGTGCTGACCGCCGGCTTCGACCCGCTGCGGGACGAGGGGCGAGCCTACGCGGACAGGCTCCGGGAGGCGGGAGTCCCGGTCGAGTACTACTGCGCGACCACGCTGCCCCACGGGTTCTGGTCCATGGGCGGGGTAATCGATGAGGCGAGGCGCTGGGTGCTCCGGGCGTCACGCCGGGCAGGAGCGCTGCTGCGCCAGAGGTGAACGGGGTATCACGAGGCCCCGTGACGCCGGGACCAGAGCGCCAGCGCCACCAGGGCGAGGAGGGAGCCAGCGGCGGAGGCAGCGAGGCAGGCGGGGCCTCCCCAGCGGTCCCAGGCGAGGCCGAAGAGGACGTTGGAGGGGAGCAGCGCGATGCCGGTGACCAGGTGGAAGCGACCGAAGGCGGCCCCCAGCACCGGGCGGGGAGCCAGCGTGGCGACGATGGCGCGCTCGGCCCCCTCGGTGAAGCCATAGAACAGCCCGTAGGCGAAGAAACCGGGGAGGAAGGCAGCGAGCGACGACGCGGAGGCCATGGTCCCGTAGGCGACGGCGTAGAGCACCCAGCCGAGCATCAGGCTGCGGGCGCGGCCGATGCGATCCGCCAGCATCCCGCCGGGGAAGCCCGCCAGCGCCCGCACCCCGCTGAGGATCGCCCAGAACAGCGCTACCCGGGAGGTGGGTGCCCCCAGCTCCTCCAGGCGGCGCAGCAGGAACAGGTCGCTGGTGTTGGCGACGGAGAAGACCCCGAGGATCATCAGGTAGCTACGGAGCGCCCCGGGGGGCGGCTCGGCGGCCAGGAGGGCGGCCGGGGGCGCCGAAGGAGTGGGGGCGTCTTCCCGGACGAAGAGGCCGAGGGTCAGCACCGCCAGGAGCCCCGGGACCACGCTGGCCAGCAGGATCTTCCGGAGATCCCCGTCCCACAGCCAGAGCCCGCCGAAGACCAGCAGCGGCCCCAGGGTGGCGCCGAGGTTATCCATGGACCGGTGGAAGCCGAAGGTAGTCGCGCTCTGCTCGGCGGGCCCGCTGGACGCCAGCAGCGCGTCCCGGGGGCTCGACCGGATCCCCTTGCCGATCCGGTCGACGAAGCGCACCGCCACGATCTGCCAGGGGGCCACCGCCAGCACCACCAGAGGGCGCACCGCGTTGGACAGGGCGTAGCCCGCCAGCGCCAGGGGCTTCCTCCGGTGCACCTTGTCCGCCAGCTTCCCCGAGTACAGCTTGAGGATCGCTGCGGTCGCGTCCCCCACCCCCTCGATGGCCCCCAGCCACCACGCCCCCGCCCCCAGCACCGCCACCAGCCTCGGCAGCAGCGGGTACACCATCTCGCTGGCCATGTCCGTGAACAGGCTGACCAGACCCAGCGCGACGACAAGGCGAGGCAACTTCAAGGAGCCAGCAGCCTACATGCTCGGGGCAGCCCTGCGCGAGGAGGATTCGTCACGAGAATGACACAATGGGACGGCGAGAAACAGGGCAATGCAAGGTCATGCGCCCTGGGGCCTCCGTGCTTGCCGCCGTGCTGGTGTGTCTTTTTCCCTGCGTTGCGTCCGCGCAGGTGACGGTCTTCGAGCAGAAGAACAGCGAGACGGACCCGGAGGATGTACGGAGCCTGGCCTTCTTCGGGTTCCTCCAGCCGCGCTTCACCTGGCAGCAGAAGGATCTGCGGGATCCGTCGAACAAGGTGGAAAACTCGCCGGGCTTCTCCTTCCGGAGGTCGAGGCTGGGGGCCATCGCCCGGGTGGACAAGATCGCCACGCTCACGACGGAGATCGAGCTGACGACCTCGGCGATGCTGGGGATCGACGCCTTCGCGCGGCTCCACCCGATCCCGGAGGCGCAGCTCACCGTGGGGCAGTTCCGGGTGCCGTTCAGCCGGCAGAACCTGGTGCAAGGGTACGCCCACCAGCTCCCCGATCCGGCGTACTTCGTCGAGCCGAAGTTCATCGTCGACCGGGACATCGGCGCCCAGGTGGGGGGGGACGTGCTCGGCGGGAGGATCACCTACGCGCTGGCGGTGATGAACGGCAACGGCCCCCGGGTGGACAAGAACCTGGACGATCACTTCCTGCTGGCGGGTCGGCTCGTGGTGGCGCCGCTGGGGGCCTTCCCCCGCTTCGAGAGCGACGTACGCAGCGACGAGGAGCGGGCGAAGCCGCTGTTTTACGTTGCCGGTGGCGCCATGCAGAACCAGGTGACCGACACGAGGCAGATCCGCCGCTACTTCGGCGCCGACGGCAGCTTCATCTACCAGGGAGCCTCGCTCTACGGCGAGTTCTACTACCGCCGCGACACCCCGGAAGATGCCGCTGCCCGGCAAAGCGGCGTCGCTCAGGTGACCGCCCGCGGCTTCAACGTCCAGGCGGGTTACTTCCCTCCCTTCCACTACACCAAGGATCACATCGAGGTGGCGCTGCGCTTCCAGCAGTTTGACCCCAACATCGAGACCGCCGAGCCCAGCCCCGGGGATGATCTGACCTCCTCCAACCCGGTCCAGGGGTTCCAGGGCGTTGGCTTTGGACTCAACTGGTTCGCCCACCGGGGGCACGGGGCCAAGATCCAGGCTTACTACGAGCTCCGGAACGAGCTAAAAAAATGCCTCGCGGGCCAGCGTAGACCGGAGCTATCTCCCCCCGACGCGGGCTGCACCGGGTTCGTGAAGAACGACGTGATTTTCCTCCAGGCCACCGCATCCTTCTTAGCCGAGGTCCTCATGAGCAAGCTGTACATCCCCCTCGCCCTTGCCCTCGCCGGGGTCGCCCTGGGCCCCCTCGCCTGCCAGGATACCTCCAACGTCCCGGTGCAAGCCAAGGCGATTGCCATCGGCAAGTGCAAGTACCAGATCGCTCCCCGGGCGGAGTACGTCGACGTCTTTGCTCCGAAGGACTCCGCCGAGGCGGAGACCGGCACCACCACCGCCACCCCCAACTTCCGCAGGATCCGCCTCGGCCTCGGCGGCGACGTCAACCCGGCGTCGGCCAACCGTGCGGATCCGAGCACCTCCGTGGCCATCGCATGGGAGACGGACGAGGGGATCTCCGCCTCCTGGGTCCAGTTCGGCACCACCCCCAACCCCGACGAGTGGAAGCCCGAGGACCGGGAGTTCGGCATCGCCTACACGGTGCCCAAGGCGGAGAAGAACCTGGGGAGCAAGCCCCAGCAGCTCCACGAGGTCCACCTGTGCGACCTCCAGCCTTCCACGACCTACTACTACCGGGTCGGCGGTGGTCCTCCGGGCCAGGAGGTCTGGAGCGACGTGCTCTCCTTCCGCACGACGCCATCCCCCGGCGCGGACGAGGAGGTCACCTTCGCCATCACGGGCGACTCCCGGGGGAACCACAACAACGCCTGGCAGATCCTCACGGAGCGCCTCTACAAGCGGGGCGACATCACCGCCCAGCTCTTCTCCGGGGATCTCGTCGACCTTGCCACCTTCCATGCCCAGTACGAGGAGTGGCTCGACAAGGGCGGCATCGGCACCGACGGCAAGCGTACCATGCACGGCCAGATCCTGACCCTGGTCGCCATGGGCAACCACGAGCTGTACAACGCCCAGTTCTTCGCCACCGTGGTCCAGCCCCAGGATGCCGCCTACGATCGGACCTACGACGAGCTGTTCTTCTCCACCAACATCGGCCCGGTCCACGTCATCGTCCTTGACGACCAGAAGATCGGCATCCCCGGTGCTGACCAGAACTACGCGCCCCTGGTCCTCGGCTGGCTCAAGGATGATCTCAAGGGGGTGGATCGCACCAAGACGCCCTGGGTCGTCGCCGTCCACCACCGCCCCGAGTGGAGCTCGTCGAACCACCGGAACGACAAGGACGTCATCCAGGTACGTACCTCCCTCTCGCCCATCTGGGACGAGTACAACGTCAACGTCATCTTCACCGGCCACGACCACAACTACGAGCGCACCAAGCCCCTGCGCTTCAACCAGGGAGAGCCCAACATCGGCCAGGGCCCCACCTACGTCGTCTGCGCCGGCGCCGGCTCCGACGGTTACTCCAACGGCACCAACGCCTTCACCGCCGCCAGCGCCAAGTACGACGGCGGCGGCAAGATCGGCGTCTACGGCATCCTCAAGGCCTCCCGCAGCAAGCTCTCCTTCAACGCTTACTACCTCACCGCCGACGGCACCGATCCCGAAGTCGACAAGTTCGAGCTACCCTGACCCGGTGCCCCGACGCCTCGCCCTCGCCCTCGCCCTCGCCCTCGTCGCCTGCGAGCGCAACCACCACGGCCACCACGGCCACCAGGATACCCCGGGAGCGGCGTCCTCGGCGGACCCGCTGGCCGAGGTCGCCCGGGTCCACGGCGGCGCGGGCCCCTGGGCCGTCGCGGGCTACCGGATGGGCCAGTTCGCCCTGAAAAAGCTTGGCCTTTCTCGCCAGAGCTTTGACCTCGACGTCACCCACCGCGGCCCCCTCGAACCCCAGTACGCCTGCGTCGCCGACGGCGCATCGGCGGCCACCGGGGCCAGCGTCGGCAAGGTCAACCTCCGCCTCGAAGAGGCCCCCGCTGACGGCCTGCTCACCATCTACACCCGCAAGTCCTCTGGCCAGTCGGTGAAGCTCCGCCCCACCGAGGCGTTCAAGAAGCGCTTCCTCGACGTGCCCCGCCCGGAGCTGGCCAGGGCCGGCGCCCAGGTGCTCACGCTCCAGGACGACGAGATCTTCGAGGAGGTGAAGTAGCCTCCGGCGGAGGTCGGTGCTACCCCCGCCCGGATGCGCTACGAAGATCTGCCAGCGCTCCCTTCCGCGGGGTGGGCCGGCAACATCGCGGATCTGGCGAAGGACCGCCTGGGGATGATGCGCAAGCTCAGCGCGGCTCCGGCTCTGGTGCGAGGGCGGGCCATCCACCTCCCGGTGCTCTTCTGCAACACCCCCGAGAGCGCCCACGAGGTGCTGGTCGAGAAGGCGAAATTCTTCGAGAAATCCCCGGGTCTTCGCCTGCTGCTTCACGACTTCGCCGGGCAGGGGCTCTTCACCAGCGAGGGCGATCTGTGGCGGCGGCAGCGGCGGCGCATGGCCCCGATCTTCCACCCCGGCGCGCTCCAGCAGTACGCCCGCTCCATGAACGACAGCGCCGCCCGCGCCGTCGCCCGCTGGCGTGAGGGGCAGCGCCTCGACCTCGCCCACGAGATGACCCGCATCACCATGGGGGTCGTCGGGGAGACCCTCTTCGGCGCCGACACCTTCGACGAGGCGGACGAGCTGGGAGAGGCGCTCACCACCGCCCTCCAGTGGGTCAACGCGAGCCTCGGATCCAGGCGCATCCTGCTGCACATCCTCGCCCAGGACGCGGTGAAGGCCCTGGAACCCCGCGCGCCCGAGGCGCTCCGCCCGCCGCTGAACCGGCTGAAGAGGAAGCTGGAGGAGCCTTTCCTGATCGAGGGAGCCCGCTCGCCGACGCTCCAGAGGGCCATCGCCCGGCTGGACGCGCGCATCCAGGCGATGATCGACGAGCGGCGCCGGGACACGGGGGCCCACGCGGACCTGCTGACCCGGCTGCTCCAGGCCCGGGACGAGGACGAGGACGACGCGCACGGGATGAGCGACCGCCAGGTGCGCGACGAGGCGATGACCCTCTTCATCGCCGGCCACGAGACCACCGCGACGGCCCTCGCCTGGAGCTTCTACCTCCTGGCCCGGAACCCCGAGGCGATGGCCCGCGCCCAGGCCGAGGCCGACGCCTTCGACGCAACGGGACCCACCCGCTACGAGCCGGAGCGGCTGGCCTACCTCACCCGGGTCTTCAAGGAAGCCCTTCGCCTCTACCCGCCGGTGGTGATCCTGCCCAAGCGCACGCTGCAGGCCGTCGAGATCGGAGGTCACACCATCCCTCCTCGCACCATCACCTTCGTGAGCCCTTACACCCTCCACTACCGCCCCGAGCTCTACTCGGAGCCCGACCGCTTCGACCCGGATCGGTGGCTCCCGGAGCAGGAGGCTCGCCGCCCCAGGGCCGCCTTCCTCCCCTTCGGGGCGGGCCCCCGCGTCTGCATCGGCAACCACTTTGCCCTGATGGAAGGGCCGATTGTCCTGGCGACGCTGCTCCGCAAGGCGCGCATCGAGATCGATCCGCGCCGGGAGATCCTCCCGGACGACTTCGCCACGCTCCGCCCCGCGGGAGGCGTCCCGGCGACGGTGTACCCGGCCTGACCGCCAGGTCATGGAGAGCCTCGTGGTACCCTCCCTTTCGTGAGCCGTCACCGCCACGACCTCTTTGCCAAGGATGCCTTCCTTCTCTGGCTTGCCCCTCTCGGCGACGTCTCCCTCGACGCTCATCTCCGGGGCGAGGCTCGCCGTGGGGATGTCCTCTTCGTCGAACGCCGCAAGAACCCCTCCTACCGCAGGCGCCTCGGCCTGCTGGGACAGCTCGCCCACGGCACCGTGCTGTTCGAGTTGTTCCGTAACCCCTTCACGCTGCCGGAGTTCGACAGCGCCCTGGCCAAGCGCATCGAACTGCACGCCCGCGGACTCCGCGAGGCACGACGCAACCAGCTCCCGCCCGAGTCCGTCGCCCGACCCCTGGTCTGCCTCGTCACCCCCAGCCTGTCGCCCGATAAGAAGCGCGCCTGTGGGGTATCCGGGCGGGCGAAGGGTGGGGTCTACCCGCTGGTGGATGCCCTCGGCGTGGTCCTCATCGTCGTCGACGAGCTGCCCCCTGGCAGCGACACGCTGTGGCTGCGGCTGCTGGGCAAGGGCAAGGCCCAGCGTCGCGCCATCGCCGAGGTGTTGCCTCGTCTCAAGCAGGAACCCCTGGCCGATGCTACCCTGCGGCTCATCATCGCCTGGCGTGACAGCCTCCCCCCACCGGAAGACCAACTGCCCGAGGAGCAAGAACAGATGGAGAACTGGCAGAAAGCCTACGAACGCTGGGAAAAACGCGTCAAAACCCAGGCCTGGCTCGATGGCGAAGCCAAGGGCAAGGCCGAGGGCAAGGCCGAGGGCAAGGCCGAGGGCAAGGCCGAGGGCAAGGCCGAGGGCAGGGCCGAGGGCAGGGCCGAGGGCAGGGCCGAGGGCAAGGCCGAGGCGGTGGTGGTGCTGCTGGAGAGCCGAGGGTTGCGGGTGACCAAGGCGCAGGCAGCCCAGATCCGTGCATGCACCAACCTCAAGCAACTGGATCGGTGGCTGGTCGGCGCGATCACCGCGGAGTCCACCGCGGCGTTGTTGGGCGCGGCAACGAAGCCTCGGCGCACTCGCCGTTGAGCTCCCGGCGACGATGTACCCGGCCTGACCCGTACGCGGCGAGCCAGCGCCACGCGCTTCGTGGTAGAGGCGAACACCTCGCCCACCGTTGCCCATTTTTTCTGCGTGCTCCCCGATGCTTCTCCAGGCCACCGCCCTCGCCCACCCCAACATCGCCCTCGCCAAGTACTGGGGGAAGGCTCCCGGGAGCGACAACGCCCCCGCGGTCCCCAGCCTCTCGGTCACCCTCGCCGGCATGGCCACCACCACCACCGTGACCTTCGACGAGGCCCTCGGCCACGACCTCTTCGAGCTGAACGGAGCCCCCGCCGACGAGGTCGCCCTCCGGCGTGTCACCGCGCTGCTCGACGAGGTGCGCACCGAGGCACAAAGCCCCCTCCGGGCACGGGTACGCTCCCAAAACGATTTCCCCACAGCGGCGGGGCTGGCATCGAGCGCGTCGGGCTTCGCGGCCCTGGCGGTGGCGGCCCGGGCGGCGGCGGGGCTTCCGCCGGACCCCCCCCGGGAGAGCCACCTGGCCCGTCGCGCCTCCGCCTCGTCGGCCCGCTCCCTCTTTGGAGGCTACGTGGAGCTCCCCGCCGGCGAGGAGGGCCAGCAGCGGTTCCTGCCGGCCAGGCCGGTGGCCCCCCCGGAAACGCTGCCGCTGAGGGTGCTGGTGGCCGTCACCACCGAACGCACCAAGGAGACCCCCTCCACCGGTGGGATGAACCACACCGCCCGGACCAGCCCCTACTACCGCGCCTGGGTCGAACATGCCCCCCTCCTGTTCGCGAGGATCCGCGCGGCGGTGCTCGCCGGAGACCTGGAGGCGCTGGGGGTGGCCGCCGAGGAGAGCGCCCTGGCGATGCATGCGTCGGCCATCGCGGCGGCACCGGGGGTGATCTACTGGCGGGGGGCAACGGTGGAAATCCTGGCGGCGGTGCGGGGGATGCGGGCCTCCGGGCTCGGGGCCTGGTCCACCATCGACGCAGGGCCCCACGTGAAGGTGCTCTGCGCGCCGGGCGACGAGGCGAAGGTCAAGGAAACCCTGGAGGCGACGCCGGGGGTGCTCCGGGTGCTCGCCGCGAGCCCCGGCGAGGGAGCCCGGAGGGTCGACGGAGCGCTCCTTTGATCGCCTCGGCCCCGGGGAAGCTGGTGCTCTCCGGCGCCTACGTGGTGCTCGACGGCGCCCCGGCGATCGTGACCGCCGTCGACCGCCGTGCCACCGCAGATGCCTCGCGACGGGCCGAATTCCTCAGCCCCGAGCTGCGGGCGGCCTTCGGCGACGGCGCGCCCTTCGTCGACAGCATGCCGATGCGCCAGGGTGGGCGGAAGCTCGGCCTGGGCTCCAGCGCGGCGGTGCTGGTCGCGGCGCTCGGGGCCCGCTCCCTGGCGCTGGGGCGCCCCCTCGACGAACCGGAGCACCGCCGCATCGCCGAGGAGGCT
>CAZSDX010000064.1:0-18762 GCA_964605685.1 uncultured Polyangiaceae bacterium | reverse complement strand
TGGGGGTGGCGGCGCGGCGGGCGGCGGGGGATCGGCAGGGAGCGGCGGTGCGGGCGGGACCAGCGGCGGGGTGGTCCGGATTCGCCTGGCGGCGACGGCGGCGGCGTTTCCGCACAGCGACGGGCTCTCGGGGCAGACGCCGCTCAGCCACACCAGCGGGCTGCGGAGCTACCGGCTGTTCCGGGACAAGGAGGACAAGGCGGGGGTGACGGTCTTCGATCTGGGCAAGGGCTTCGTGGAGGTGAGCTACGACGACGGGGCGGACACGGTGGTGGCGGAGGTGCCGCTGACGTCGATCCCGGAGGGGGTCTACACCCGGGCCCAGGTGGTCCATACCCACGTGCGCTACCGGATCAAAGCGACGGCGCACAACGGGGGGTTCGCGATCCCCGGCGAGTTCGACAACGTGCAGGTGATGAGCGACGGGACGACCCTGGACGGGGTGGAGCGCAAGAGCGGCTATTACCGCTACGTGTTCCAGGCGACAGGGGCGAGCTTCCCGCAGGAGGGGCAGGGGGCGCCGATCCCGACGCAGCCGGACAGCGGCGGTTTTTCCGTGTCCTTCGTCGGAGGCCAGTGGATCTACGAGTTCCCCGTGTCCTTCACCGTCGACCACGGGGTCCAGGGGGTCACCGAGGCGGTGCTCCTGGTCAACATGTTCGAGAGCTTCCGCTGGAAGGACGAGGGCAAGCCGGGGTTCTTGCCCAAGGTCTTCGACGTGACGCCGACCTCCTTCGAGCCGGTGCTGCGGTTCGGGGCCAACAGCTTCGAGGTCAAGCTCTCCCCGGCGGGAGGGTGATCTCCGGCCTTCGCTTCCGGAGGCCAAGCTGGTCCGCCACCCGCCCGATCAGCTCGACCAGCGGCGGTAGCCCGCCGTTCTTGTCGTAAAAATCCTGGACCCCCAGCACGGCGAAGGGCCACCGCTCCAGCGTGCGCGTCGAGCCGCTCACCACCACCACCCGGGCGCGGGAGCCTTCCGGCAGGGAGCGCAGCCTCGACAGCGTGTCCAGCCCGTTGAGATCAGGCATCAGGTAGTCGAGCAGCACCAGGTCCGGAGGGACGGCGGCGGCGCGCTCCAGGGCCTCCGTTCCCGAACTGACCGCGTAAAGATTCGGCGGCGCCTCGTGGAAGGCGATCTGCGTCGCCCGCGAGATCACCTTTTGGAAGATCGGGTCATCGTCGATCACCAGGATCTCCGCCGGGGTTGTCCGGGGGGCGGGCGGTCCAGGAGGCAAGGGCGCGAGGGAGATGAGAGGACGGTTCGAAGGAGAAGCAGCGTTTTGCAGGTCAAGGGCCAGGTCGAGGGCGTCGGCGTGGCGTTCCCGGGGGTTCTTGGCCATGGCGCGCCGCAGGATCGGATCGAAGGAGGCGAGGTCAGGCCGTACAGCCCCCAGGGGAGGAGGCGTTCGCAGCAGGTGCGCGGTCATCAAGGCGGAGATCCCGGTGGCGTCGGCGAAGGGAGGCTTCCCCGCCAGGATCTCGTACACCGTGCAGCCCAGGGCGTAGATGTCGGAGGCCCGGGTCACCTCGCCCAGGCTGGGCTGCCAGATCTCCGGGGCCATGTAGTCCGGTGTTCCCTCCGCGTTCCCCTGGACCCCCGCGCTCTGCAGGAAGCTGACCAGGCCAAAATCGATCAGCACCGGACGCCCCGTGCCCTCCTCGATCAGGATGTTGTCCGGCTTGATGTCCCGGTGGAGCACCCCGGCCCGGTGGATCGCCACCAGCCCTCGCGCCACCTGGAGGATGATGGTCAGCGCCCGGTGCAGCGGGATCATCGCCCCGTGCCTGGCATGCTGCGCCACGATGGCCCCGAGCGACGCGCCTTGCACCAGCTCCATGGCGAAGAACGGCTGCCCCTGGTGCTCCCCGAAGCTGTAGACCTGGACGATGTGCTCGTTGCGCACGGCGGCCAGCGCCGACGCCTCCCTGCGGAACGACGCGAGGTGCTCCGGGGAGGGGGGTGGCCCGGGCAGCAGGCGCTTCACCGCGACGGGGCGATCCAGGAGCATGTCGTGGCCCACATGGACGAGCCCCATCCCACCTCGCCCCAGCTCCCGATCCAGGCGGTATTTCCCGTCCAGGAGCTCCTCCTTACGCCCGTGGCCGCAGCCCGGGCACACGGTGGTGCGGCTCTCCAGGGGGCCGTCGCAGCGTGCGCAGCGAATCATGGTGCGATTGTTGCGCCCTGCGACGCGGCGCTCAAGAGCCTTGGCCGGTCAGGAGGCCGAGGCGCTCCAGTTCGGCCAGGGCCTCGGAGGCGGAGGCGGGGCGCTGGGAGGGGTTCTTGGAGAGGAGGCGCTCGATGAAGAGCCGGAAGCCCTCCGGGACAGGCTCGCGCTTGCCCACGAGGGGCGGGGGGGGGTTGTCGCGGATGGCCCGGAAGAGCCGGGTCTTGCTGGCCCCCTGGAACGGGGGCGTCACGGCCAGCGCCTCGTAGAGGACGCCGCCGAGGCCGTAGAGATCCGTCGGGGGTCCGATCTCCTGCCCGGTCACCTGCTCGGGGGCCATGTAGTGGGGCGTGCCGAGGACCTGCTCGTCCTCGTCGGAGCTGGCGAAGAGGGCGTTCTGGCCGGTCTTCGAGATGCCAAAATCGAGGATCTTGATGCGTCCTGCCTCGATGGAGCGATCCACCACGAAGACGTTGGCAGGCTTGAGGTCGCAGTGGATGATGCCCTTGTGGTGGGCCGCGGTCAGGCCGCGGAGCACCTCCCGGGCGATGAGGGCAGCCTGCTCCACGCGCAGCCCGCCGCGCCGCTTGATCCGCGCCTCCAGGTTCTCCCCGTGGAGCCGCTCCATCACCAGGTACGGCGTGGTCCCGTCGACGAAGCCTGCGTCCATGACCTGCACCACCGCCCGGTGGGTGAGCGATCCTGCGGCCCTCGCCTCCTTGAGGAACAGGGACGACCAGCGCTGCACGTCGGCGTACCTCGGGTGGAGCATCTTGAGGGCGACCTCCCGCCCCAGGAACAGGTGCTCGGCCTCGTACACGAGGCCCATCCCGCCCACCCCGATCAGCGCCCTGAGCCTGTACTTCCCGTCGACCGTGGTCCCGAGCCTTTGCTGCGCCTCCGGGGAGTTCATCGGGTCGAGCGCTCCACGGCGTCGCGGATACGCCCGGGCTGATCGGTGATCAGGCCGTCCACGCCCAGCGCGGCCAGATCGCGGGCCTCGCGCTCGTCGTTGACGGTCCAAACATTGAGGATTCGTCCTGAGGTTCGGGCCTGCTCGATGGCCCACGGGAAGCACATGGTTCGCTCCGGGTGGAGGGCCCCCACCCCCACCGCACCACCGACCCGCCAAGGGTGCCAGCGTCGCTGCCCCTCATGGAAGAGAAATCCGAGCAGAAGCGGGCAGCCGAGGGCCCGGAGCGCCAGGAGGATCTGGGGGTGGAACGAGGAGACCTGGAGGTACTGCTCGCCCTGGGGGACCCCGGCGAGGGCCCGCTGGACGAGCCGCGCCAGGCGCAGGTGCGGACCGGGGTCACCCTTGACCTCCACGTTGACCAGGGCGCGGCGCCCCCGGGCCCAGGCCAGCACCTCGGAGAGCCGGGGGATCCGCTGGCCGCGCCCGAGGTCGATCCGGGCCAGCTCGCGGTAAGGCAGCAGGTGCACCGGGCGGGGATCCTGGCCTCCGGTGGCGCGCTTCAGGTCCGGATCGTGGAAGACCACCAGCTCGCCGGAGCCGCAGAGCCGGGTGTCCAGCTCGATGCCGTCGGCGCCCTCGGCGAGCGCCTGCTCGAAGGCGGCCAGGGTGTTCTCCGGCAGGGGGCCGCGGACCCCGCGGTGGCCGTAGATCCTCGGCGGGGCGCCCGGGGGGCGGAGGAAGGGGGAAGACGCCACGGTCAGGAGTCCAGCTCGGCGAGGATCTCGGCGCAGATCTCCTGGGCGCGGGCGAGCTGCTGGGGGCCGAGGTTGATGGCGCCGACGACCGGGTGCCCGCCGCCGCCGTGGCGCCGGCAGATCTCGCCGATGTGGTGGCGCCGGGGGGAGGGCCCCCAGGGGTTGAAGCCGATGCTGATCTTGGCCTTGCCCGGCGTGCGGGAGAGCACCACCGAGTAGGTGGCCCGGGGGAAGAGCCAGTAGAGGCCGAATTTCTCGATGACCTCCGAGGCCTCCGCCCCGAGGTCGCAGAAGGCGATGTGGCCGCGCTCCTGGGTGCTCTCCTTGAGGCGCTCCAGGTTCCGCTGGCGCTGGCGGGCGATGGGCGCGTAGCGAGCCTGGATCTCCTCGGAGCAGGCCACCTCGCGGAGCGGCGCCTGGAGGAGCTTCGGGACCAGCGCGTTGAGCAGCGAATCGTTGCCGTGGTGCTCCAGCACGGTCATCAGGTGCAGCTCCGGGGCCTCCCGCCGCACCGCCTCCTCGGCGCTGGCGAAGGCGGCGGTGTCGATGCGGTCCGCCCAGCGCAGCAGCTCCTCCAGGTCGCCGAGGTCCAGCCCGAAGCGATCCCGCGCGGTGTCGGCGATCAGGCGGGTGCAGGAGGGGTACGCCGCGTCGTGGAAGCGCCGGTCCTCCGGGCGGCGCTCGAAGTGCTCCCGGTCCGCCTCCGTGCGGAACGCCGTGGCGTGGTGGTCGAAGTACCAGGTCAGGCCCGGCAGCGCCGTGTACCGGAAGTCCAGGATGGCGTTGTCGTCCCCCTCCATCCAGGAGGCCGGCACCGCCGAGTCGCCGGGGCCGTAGTCGCAGGCCCGGTAGACGAAGGTGGCCGCGCCCGGGTGGAGCCCCCGGTAGAGCCGCGAGAACACCACGGCGGAGGCCATGCCGTCGAAGCAGTGGCCGTGGGTCGCCACCACCACCGAGCGAGCGCGAGCGGGGGTCATGGAGGCAAGGGTGCCACAACAGGCCCCCCCCTAGCCACGCCGCCGCGCAGGGGGAGCCCCGAGGGCCAGGACGTAGTAACCTCCAGACCCATGCGTCCGCTCCGAGGGATCCTGCTGCTCGCCGCCTCGCTCGCCTTGCTCCCGGGCTCCTCCCGGGCCCAGGCCCCCCAGCCGTCGCGTCCTCCGTTGATCCCGGGGCT
This sequence comes from uncultured Polyangiaceae bacterium, assembly GCA_964605685.1. GTDB lineage: Bacteria > Myxococcota_A > Polyangia > Polyangiales > Polyangiaceae > JANWXX01. The sequence continues at coordinate 13,746 of CAZSDX010000064.1, read as the reverse complement.
CCCGGTGCCGGTCTTCATGCCGGCCAACTTCCCCTGGTCCACCACGGCCCCGCCCGGGACCCAGCCCGGGACCCAGCCCGGCGCCCAGCAACCTGGCGTCGCCGCCCTCCCCGCCGGCGCCGTCGACCAGAACGGCTACTTCACCGTCCCCTTCATGCGCACCGAGGCGGAGCAGATCCTCAACGAGCTGGTCGCCGCCCTCAACCCCACCACCCGCGCCAAGGTGCAGGGCATCCCCTTCGCCTTCGACAGCCAGACCAACGAGGTCAACGCCTTCGCCGGCTGCCAGAACGGCTCCCCCTTCATGGCCATGACGCTGCCCCTGCTCCGCGCCATGGGCCACATCGCCGAGGCCAAGGCCGCCGACGAGGTCTTCGGGACCCACCGGGTCGATGGATACACCCGGCAGGCCGCCGAGGCGATGGCGGCCAACGCGCCGATCCCGGACCCGGCTCCCGGGTTCTACGCTCCCCACGAGACCCACGACCCGCGGAAGCTGGGGCGCCAGCGGGTGATCCTGGACGAGATGATCGGCTTCGTGATGGGCCACGAGCTGGCCCACCACTACCTGGGGCACACCGGCTGCGCGGGCGGCGGAGGCGGCGGCATCGACCCGGGGGTGCTCTTCCGCCTGCCGAGCCGGGCGATCCCGGTGTTCAACCAGCCGATCGAGGCCGGGGCGGACGTCAACGGGGTGGAGAACGTGCTCGACGCGGGGGTCAACCGGCCCGGGGGCCTCACGGAGATGGGCGGCGTGTTGACGCTCCAGTTCTTCGGGGCGCTCCAGCAGCTCTCCCCGGGGTCGCTGTTGACCGGGGTGCTCCGGACGCACCCGCAGCCGCAGCTCCGCATCCCGCTGGTGCAGCAGACGGCGCAGCAGTGGCGCGCCCGCCGGGCCGCCGGGGGGACCGGAGGCACCTCCCCCAGCGGCCCGCTGCCGTTCCCGATCCCGTTTCCCTTCCCGTTCCCGCGGTGATCCCGGGCGGCGCACTCGCTGCTTCGCGGCGGCGCAGGGGTCACCGCCGCCGGTGAAAATCCCCGGAAATTTCACCTGGCACGGTCGCCGCAGAGGGAGGGACCATGGAGACGACACCGATGCGGGAGAGCGAGCTGAGCGTGCGGTTCTGGGGGGTCCGGGGCAGCCTGCCGACGCCGGGGCCAGGGACGCTCCGGGTGGGAGGGAACACCGCCTGCGTGGAGGTGACCACGCCCACCACGCGGCTGATCCTGGACGCGGGCTCCGGGCTCCGGGCCCTGGGCGACGAGCTGGTGGCGAGCGGCCAGCATCGGGAGAGCACCCTGCTGCTCTCCCACGTCCACTGGGATCACGTCATGGGCCTGCCGTTCTTCACGCCCCTCTACCTGCCCGGGGCGAAGATCCGCTTCGCCTCCGGCTACCACGGCAAGCCCCTGCGGGAGTTCCTCCACCGGCAGATGAGCGCGCCCATGTTCCCGGTGGACCTGGGGCAGGTCCCGTCGCAGCACGAGTTCGTCGACCTCCGGGAGGGCGCCCGCGTGACCTTCGGCGACATCACCGTGGACACCTGCCTGCTCAACCACCCGGACCCGGTCTACGCCTTCCGCCTGTCCCACGGGGATCGCAGCGTCGTCTACGCCACCGACACGGAGCACTACGCCTGCGTCGATCCGCGGCTGCTCCGGCTGGCCCGGGGCGCCGATCTGCTCATCTACGACGCCCAGTACACCCCGGAGGAGTACGCCGGCCAGGTCGGCCCGGCCCGGGTCGGCTGGGGTCACTCGACCTTCCAGGCCGGCATCGAGCTCTGCCAGGCCGCCGGCATCCCCGCGCTCGCCCTCTTTCACCACGATCCGCGGCGCTCCGACGAGCAGGTGGACGCCCTCGCCCAGCGCGCCCGCGCGGCCTTCCCGGGGGCCTTCGCCGCCGTGGAGGGCGAGCGCGTCCAGCTCCGGGTGAGCCTCACCGAGCAGCAGGCGGCCTGAGCAGCTCCAGCACCGCCTGCTCCGGATCCTCGAACCGCACCCGGGCGTCGCTCCGGAGGTGCTCCACGTCCCGGGGCCTCGCCACCACGAACACGCGCCCCCCGGGGGCCAGCGCCGCGTCCTGCGGGCGCAGGGACGCCGCCGGGCGCCGCACCAGCAGACCCCGGGGGAGGTTGCCGATCTGCTCCGTGGACGAGAGATCGCAGACGATCCGGTCCCGCCCGGTGAGCGACGCGCCCTGGAGCGCTGCGGCCGCCGCGCGAGCGGAGGGGAAGGCCCTGCGGTGCTGGTCGATGTTCCAGCGGGCCACCGGGACGGTACGGGCGAGGAGGAAGGCGAGGAGCGCCCCGGGGAGCAGCCACCGCTCCCGGCGCCGGAGCGGCTCGAAGCGACGGAGCAGCGCCAGCAGGCCCAGCGCAGAGAGGGCCGCGTAGAGAGGCACAAGGGCGTAAAAGTGGCGGTGGAGCCCCAGGTTCAACCGCTGGACCCAGCCGTAGGAGAGGAACAGGAGCAGCGCCAGCCCCGACGCCAGCAGCGAGGCGGGCAGGGAGGGTTCGCGGCGGCGCCACGCATCGAGGAGGCCAAGGAAGGGCAGGGGAGCGAAGATGAGCAGGTCGGCGGAGGGGCGGATCACCGGGTACCAGAGGGCCATCACCCAGAACCGGGGCTCCGGCCCCCAGGGGAACCCGAGGGCGCGGCTGGCCTCCCTGGCGAATTCGCGGTTCGCCCGGAGGAACCAGAGGAATTCCCCGGTCATCCGCCAGTGCACGAGGCACCAGGACGCCACCGCGAGCCCCGGGATCCCCCAGGCGAGCGCCCGGCGCACCCCGCGGCGGCGAAGCGCGAGCGCCAGGAACACCGGCAGCAACACCCACGCCTCGTAACGGCAGAGCGCCGCCAGGGCCAGCAGGAGCCCCGTCGTGGCGGGGCGACCCTCCTCCCAGGCCACGAGGGCGGCGAGGAGGAGCACCTGGAAGAGCGGCTCCGGCTGCCCGCTCTGCCCGAGGCCAACCCCCAGCGGCCAGAGCGCGAGCAGGGCGCCGGCGGTCACCGCCAGCGCCTCGTCGCCGGAGGATCGCCGCAGCAGCCGCGCCAGCAGCAGCGGAGCAAGGACGCCGAGGGCGACGTTGAGCAGCCGCGCGTGGTCGAGGGCGCCCCCGGCGGCGGCGACGGCGGCATGGACGACGTGCCAGAGAGGGAGCCAGACCCAGTGGATGCGCAGGTCCGCCGGGGTATCGAGGAAGAAGCGGCCCACCATGGCGTGGCCGTAGGCGTCGGTGTCCAGATCGGGGCCCGCGAGGAGCACCACCAGCCGGAGAACGGTCGCGGCGGCGATCGAACACCACAGGAAGGCGCGCATCGGGAGGTGGGTGTATAACGGATCCGTGCCGCAACCGCTCGCTCGGATCGTCCAGGAGGAGGCGCTGACAGGGCCCCGAGGCCCCGACGGTCGCCACGAGATCGTGGTGCCCGGGGGGTGGCTTGCGGAGGGGGCCTGGGTGGAGATCCCGCTGCCCCGGCTGCTGAGCTGCGCCCTCTGCGACGGCGGAGGCTGCGACCGCTGCGACCGGAGCGGCGCGGTGGTCACCCGGCCCCGGAAGACCCCGGCGGAGGTGGTGGAGGTGCAGCTCCCCAGCGCGGGCCCCGCGATCCTGCGTCTCCCTCGCCGCGGCGGCCTGCCGGCGCCCGAGGAGGAGGCGCTCGGGCGCGGGGTGCTGCTGCTGGCGGTCCGGGTCGGCGCCGAGCCCTCCGAGGGGCTCCGGAGGTTGCCGGATCGGGCCCCTCCGCGCCCCTCGCGCCCCTCGTACCCCTCCCACCCCGGCCTGGGGCATCGCCCGGATGTACTGCTCACCCCCCACCGGTTCCTGGCCCTGGCCGCCCTCTGCTTCGCCCTGGGGCTCGCCTGGCTGCTGGGGCGGTGAGCGGCGGGCTCGCCCTCACCGGCTGTAGCCCCGGAGGCGGTAGATGGCCCGGCCGGCCAGCTCCCGGAGGGCCGAGGCGGTGGTGTGGAGGGATCGGGTCCGTGGGAGGAGATCCGAGGGGCCCTTGGGGCTGCGGTCGGAGCGGAGATCCACGGACAGGGTGTCGGGCTCGATGCCCACGGCCCGGAAGCAGCCCAGCGACCTCGGCATGTGGAACGCGCTGGTCACCAGGAGTACCCTGGTCCACCCCTCGCGCCGCACGATGGCCGCCGACTCCACGGCGTTCTCCCGGGTATTTCTGCTTCTATCCTCGACGATGAGCCGGTCGGGCTCGATGCCCCAGGCGACGAGCTGTTCCTTGAGCACCACCGCCTCGTCGATGCCGTCCTGCTTGAGGTTCCCGTCGCCCCCGGAGAGCAGCGCCCTCTGGGCCTTCCCGGTCACCAGCAGCTCCCGGGCGGCGATCAGCCGGTCGATGTTGTCGTTGTAATACGCCTTGCCGTACGAGCGCATCGTCCGGTCGTCGAGCATCCCGCCGAGGATGACCGCCACGTCGTACACCTCCCCCTCGCGGATCGTGGTGAGCGGCGGCGTCTCCACCCACCGCCAGAGCGCGTTGGACACCAGCTCGATGGAGGAGAGGTACAGGAGCAGCAACCCGACGGCTGGGGCGCGGCGCATCCAGCGGGCGAGGGCCGGGCGGGCGACCCGGGGCGCCAGCAGACCCAGCGCCACCAGCGCCATGGCCCAGCAGAGCGGGCTCAGGGCGACGTCGAGGATCTTGGAGAGCACAAAGAACATGCGCTGGCAGCTTACCCCGAGGGAACCCGCATAGGGTTTGCTCCAACGCCGGAACGGGCCATGTTCGCCTCGCCGTCCACGGAGCCCGTCCTCGTGCTCGTCCCCGTGCTCGAGGAAGGTGGACGGGGATCGGAACAAGGCCGAGGAGCGTACGAGCCGCGCTCAGCGCCCCTCGCGGACGCGGGGGGTGCGCTCGTCCTCGACGGCGGCCTGGATGCGGTCGAGGACCTGCTTGCGAGAGGGGCGGCGGTTGTTGAAGCGCTGCGCCAGGCGCTCGGCGTAGCGGATGAGGGCGCTGGCGACGTCGATGCCGCTGGCGCGCTCGATGCCTTCGAGGCCCGGAGAGCTGTTGATCTCCAGGATCTTGGGGCCGCTGGCGCCCTCGAGCATGTCGACGCCGGCCACGTCGAGGCCGATGACGCGGGTGGCCTCGATGGCGGTCTTGCGGTAGCTGGGGGGCAGGTCGACCTTCACGGCGAGGCCGCCCCGGTGGAGGTTGGAGCGGAACTCGCCGGCCTTGGCGGTGCGCCGCATGCTGGCCACCACCCGGTTGCCCACGACGATGGAGCGGATGTCCCGGCCCTTGGACTCGCGGATGTACTCCTGCACGATGATGTCCTGGCTCAACCCCCAGAGGGTCTCCAGCAGGGAGGAGACCGCCTGGGGCGTCTCGGCGATCATGGTGCCGATGCCCTGCGTCCCCTGCTGGAGCTTCACGATGGCCGGGGTGCCGCCGACCATCTCCAGCGCCTTCTCGATGCCGGCGGGGCTGCGGGCGCAGACGGTGGTGGGGACGTCGATGTTCTTCCGCGTCAAGAGCTGGAGGGCCCGGAGCTTGTCCCGGCTACGGGCGATGGCCACCGCGCTGTTGAGCACCGGCGTCCCCATCATGTCGAACTGGCGCACCACCGCCAGCCCGTAGTTGGTGATGCTGGCGCCGATGCGTGGGATCACCAGGTCCACGTCGTCCACCGGGCGATCCCCCAGCAGCAGCGACGGCTTCCCCCGGGCCACGATGATCTGGAACGCCAGCGGATCGGCCACCGTCACCTGGTGGCCACGGGCCCGCGCCGCGAGCACGATGCGGCTGGTGGAGTAGAGCGATGCGTTCCGCGAAAGGACCAGGATGCGCATGGGGCGGACGGACCCTAGCACTCACCCGCTCCTTCCTGAAGCGCGCTAGCATGCCCTCCATGTTCCCCCGCGCTTCCCTCGCTTTCCTTGCGGCCGCGCTGCTCCTGTGCTCCTGCGAGACCAGCGACGACACCCGCAAATGCCGCTCCAGGGTCTTCGCCACCCTCGTCAACGCCGAGCGTACCTGCGGCGTCCGCAAGGAGATCGATCTCCGCATGTGCGAGGACCCCCCGGCCTCCTCCTGCCCCACCCAGGAACCCACCTACCTCTGCCTCGCCTCCCCCGGCGACACCGGCCACCTGATCGAGCTCTCCCCCTGCTACACCCTCAACAGCCTCCCGGACGGCTGGGCCCTCGCCGACCGCTACATCAACGGGGTCAACGCGCTGCCGGAGTGCAAGATCGCCCGCAACCGCTGCGACGGCTCCTCGGCCCCCTACGTCGCCCCCGACGAGACCCCCTGAGCCCCCGGTTCTCCCTTGCGCGAAGCTGGGAAGCACGCGAAACTTTCGCGTGCAAATCTTTTGCGCGAGAAAGGAGTCCTTCCATGTGGCAACCGTTCCGAGAAGAGCACGATCAGTTCCGGGCGACCGTGAGGCGATTTGTGGAGAAGGAGCTGGCCCCCTTCGCCGAGGAGTGGGAGGAGTCGGGGTGCTTCCCGGACCACGTGTTCCGGCGGGCGGGGGAGCTGGGGATCCTGGGGGCGCATTTTCCGGAGGAGCACGGGGGAGCGGGGGGGGATTACTGGTTCAGCGTGGCGAAGGCGGAGGAGTTCCCGCGGGCGAGGTCGGCGGGGGTGGGGATGGGGCTGCTGGTGCAGAGCGACATGGCGACGCCGGTCATCAGCGACCTGGGGACGGCGGAGCAGATCGAGGAGTTCCTGAAGCCGGCGCTGCGTGGGGAGCGGATCGTGTCGCTGGGGGTGAGCGAGCCGGGGGCGGGGAGCGACGTGGCGGGGATCCGGACGGTGGCCCGCAAGGACGGGGACGACTACCTGATCAGCGGGCAGAAGACCTTCATCACCAACGGGTCGCGGGCGTCGTTTGTGACGTTGCTGGCGAAGACCAACCCGGAGGCGGGGGCCCACGGCTGCTCGTTCTTCTTGGTGCCGACGGAGCTCAAGGGCTTCTCGGTGGCGAAGAAGCTGAAGAAGATCGGCAACAAGTCGAGCGACACCGCCGAGCTGTTCCTGGACAACGTGCGGGTGCCGAGGCGCTACCTCCTGGGGGAGGAGAACATGGGCTTCATGTACCTGATGCAGAACTTCCAGACGGAGCGGCTGATCGCGGCGGCCTCGGCGGTGGCGGGGTCGCAGATCGCGCTGGACGAGGCCATCGCCTACGGGCGGGAGCGGACGGCCTTCGGTAAGCCCATCCTCAAGCGGGAGGTGTGGCAGCACAAGCTGGTGGATCTGCAGATCAAGATCGAGGCGGCGCGTGCGTTCTGCTACCGGACCGTGGATCGGTACAACCACGAGCGCTACGAGAAGAAGGAGCCGCTCTCCATGGAGACGGTGAAGCTCATCTCCATGGCGAAGGTGCTGGTGGGGGAGATGAACTCGGAGGTGATGGACACCTGTCTGCAGTTCCACGGGGGCTGGGGCTACATCGAGGATTACCCGATCGCCCGGGCGTGGCGCGACGCGCGGCTGCTGCGCATCGGGGGCGGCACGTCGGAGACCATGCGCTACTACATCGCCAAGTTGATGGGTCTCTGATCATCCGCCGGCGTAGAGGCCCTCGATCTGGGCCTGGAAGTGCTGGTAGATGCGCTCGCGGCGCAGCTTTCCGGTGGGGGTGAGGTCGCCGTCGCCGGTGGTGAGCGGCGCCTCGAGGATCACGAAGTCGCGGATCTTCTCGTAGGCGGCGAGCCTCGCGTTGAGGGCGTCGATCTCCGCCCGGAGCACCGCCCGCAGGTCGGAGGAGTGGGCGAGGGCGTCGAGCTCCTCCGGGTGGTCGTTGGAGCGGGCCCACTCGCGGGTGGTCTCCTCGCGGAGGGACAGGAGGGCGGTGAGGAAGGGGCGGCCCTCGCCCAGCAGCACCGCCTTCTGGATCCACCGGGACTGCTGGAGCGCCGCCTCGATGGGCTGGGGGGCGATCTTGTGCCCTCCGGAGGTGATCAGCAGCTCCTTCTTGCGACCGATGACGCGGAGGCGCCCGTCCTCGATGACGCCCTCGTCCCCGGTGTGGAGCCACCCCTGCTCGTCGAGGATCCGGCGGGTCTCCTCGGGGCGGTTCCAGTAGCCAGCGAAGACGTTGGGCCCCCGGAGCAGGATCTCCTGCTCGCGGGAGATGCGGGCCTCGACCCCCGGGATGGGGGGGCCCACGGAGCCAGGCTCCAGGCGCCCGGGGAGGTTGACGTGGGTGGCGGAGGTGGTCTCGGTGAGGCCGTAGCCCTCCAGCAGCGGGACGCCCAGGCCGCAGAGCCACTCGGCGAGCGAGGCGGCCAGGGGGGCGCCGCCGGAGAAGGCGAAGCGGAGCCTGCGGCCGAAGACCCCCCGGAGCTTCTCGAGGACGAGGCGATCGGCGGCCCGGTGCTGGAGCTGGAGCGCCAGGGGGATCGCCTCGCCCTTTCGCCTGCGCCGGGCCACGTCGACGCCGACCTCGACGGCGCGGAGCGACGCGGTCTTGCCGAGCCCCTGCTGCGCCAGCGAGCGGAGCACCCGGGCGTGGAACTGCTCGAAGAAGCGGGGGACAGCGCCGAAGAACGTGGGTTCGATCTCCGGCAGCTCGTCGAACAGGTGGGAGGGGCCCTCGGAGAAGGTCGTCAGGTAGCCCGCCTGGAGCTGGGCCATCTCCAGGATGCGCGCGAACACGTGGGCCATCGGCAGGAACAGGAGCTGCTCGTCGTCGGGGCCGAGGGCGAAGACCTGCTCGAGCGCTGCGATCTCGAAGAGGAAGTTTTTGTGAGTGAGCAGCACCCCCTTGGGCTCGCCGTCGGTGCCGGAGGTGTAGACGATGCTGGCGTTGTCGTCCGGGGTGATCCGGTCGCCGCGCTCGTCGATGGCGCGGTGGACCTCCGCCGGAAGATCGCGCCCCGCGTCGAGGATCTCATCGAGGGCGTGGAGGGGCAGGGAGGTCTCCTCGCGGAGCTCGTCCAGGTCGAGGGAGCGGCGCCCATCGTCGTCGGGCTGCGCGAGGACCCCGCGGCGCTCGACGACGACGACCCCCCGGAGACCCGGGGGGGCAGCGCGCACCAGCCGGGCTGCCATCAGGGGGTTCTCCGCCAGCAGCAGCTGCGCGCCGGCGTCCTGGAGCTGGGCGAGGTGCTGCGCCGGCGCCATGGAGGGGTAGAGCGGCACGGTGACGGCGCCGATCATCAGCACGGCGATGTCTAGCTCGAACCAGGCCTGGCGGGTGGTGCAGAGCAGGGCGACGCGGTCGCCCGGGGCGACGCCCTGGTCGAGGAGCCAGGCGGCGACGGCGCGGGAGCGCTGGTTCCAGTCCCCCCAGGTGGACGCCGTCCAGCGCCCCAGCCTGCGCTCGCGCAGGGCGGGCCTGTGGGCCCCCAGCCTCACCCTCTCCCGGAACAGATGAACGAGGGAGCGGGGGGGCAAGTCAGAGCTGCTGGACGAAGCCGAGGGAGGGGGAGATGGCGATGCCCGGGGAGCCGAAGAAGAGGGCGCCCTTGAGCTCGACCATGATGCTGGAGTTTTTGCTGACGGCGTAGAGCATGCCGCCGCCGAGGGCGGCGAAGCCGGTGCCCATCTTCCGGTAGGCGTCGACCTTGATACGGGGCCGCTTGCCGTCGGCGGTGGCGGGGCACTCGCTGGGGTCGTAGTTGGCGCAGTCGTCGCTCACGGGGACGTTGGCGATCTTGGCGTCGACCTGGGCGAGACCGCCGCTGGCGAAGGCGTAGGGGCGGACGCCGCGCTTGGACAGGACGTTCTTGCCGAAGAAGAGGGTACCGCGGACCTCGGCGTGCCAGGGCATGAAGGGTTTGTCGCCGTCGGTGGGGTTGGGGACGGTGGGGCCACCGTTGAAGGCGTAGCCGAGGCGGACGCCGACGGCGGGGGTGATGGCGGACTTGATGGGGATGGCGCGGTCGTAGCCGAGGAGCACCCGGATGGTGCCGATGGCGAAGGGGGGGCCGGAGACGCTGCCCTTCTCGTTGACGTTGACACCGCGGTAGAGGCGGGGATTCCCCTTGTCGTCCTGCTTGTCCTGGCGGAAGCAGACGTAGGTTCCGTTGACGCTGTTCTCGGAGGAGCAGATGTCGGAGCCAGAGACGATGGCGTCGTCGACGGAGATCATGCCCCAGATGAGGTTGAGCTTGGGGGGGCCGTCCTCGCCGCCGTCGCCGTCGTCGCTGTCGCCTTCCTTACCGGGCTGGCAGGTGCCCTCGATGCAGGCCAGCCCGTCGGCCTTGCTGCACTGGCCGGGGCCGGTGCACTTGGAGCCGTAGCTGAGCTTGGCCTCGCAGCCTTCCTCGTTCATCCCCGGGGGGCAGTCGGCGCCGCCCTTGCACTTGGCGGGGGGATCCTTGCCGGGGAAGGCGGGGAGGTCGCCGGCGATCTTCTGCTTGAGCTCGATCTCGAGGGGCTGCTTCTTGGAGCCAGCGCCGCCCACCGTGTCGCCCTGGGCATCCAGCGCCTGGATGTAGTACTTGATCTTCCCCGCGATCTTGACGTCCTTGCAGGGGATCTCCGCGCCGTAGCCCTTGCCCATCTTCTTCAGCTCGACCTTGGTGAAGTCGGCGCCGGGGGCCTTGTAGTAGAGCAGGAAGCGGGTGGCTCCCTCCTGGGGGCCGACGTAGATAGGGATCGGGTGGTCGACCTGGGCCTCGGCGATGGGGTCGTGGGCGAGATCGTTGGCCGCATCCCCGCCGCCGGAAGGAGGGGGATCCCCGGTGCCGGAAGGGGTTCCGGTGCTGGGGGGAGGCGCGGAGCCGCGGGCCGACTCGAAGGCCTTCTTCACCTCGTCGCTGGTGAAGTCCTGGTTGGGGGAGGCGCCGGGGTCGAGCTTGAGCCCCTCGGAGAAGGCCGCCACGGCGTCGGCCTGCTTCTTGGCGTTCACCAGGATGATGCCCAGGTTCATGTAGATCCGGGCCTTGATCTTGCTGTCGCAGCCGCTGGCACCGCAGATGTTGAGCGCCTTCCGGAGCTTCTCCTCGGCCTTGTCGAACTGGACGTTGAGGTAATCCTCGTCCATGGCTTGCTTGTCGAGCTTCTGCGCCTCGGCATCCTTGGGGGCTGCCTGGGCGATGGGCACGACGACCCCCGCCGCGAGCAGGAAAAGGGCGCCAGCGAGGGATCTCCGGAGACGATGGTGCACGGGTGGTTTCCTCCAACGAAGCCTGGGTCTAGACCCGCCTTTTACCCCGATCTCTCTCGCCAGGGAAAGAGAAGAACGCCCCCCGGGCCCCCTCGGGCGCGGAGAATAGAATTCTGAACCTTCCCTTAACGAACCACGAGGCCAGGGGCAGAGCGCTGGCCTCGTGGGGGAGCGGGTCGGGCCCGGGTAACTTGGGGGCGGGTTTGTCGGTGCGGATGAACTGGACGCGGCGGTTGAGGGCGCGGTTGAGCGGGGTATCGTTGTCGACCAGGGGTTGCTCCATGCCGTAGCCCTTGGCGGTCAGGCGCCGCTGCTCGATCTTGGACTTGGTGACCAGGTACTTCATGACCGCCTTGGCGCGCCGGTCGGAGAGGCTCTTGTTGTAGAAGGCGGAGCCCTTGTTGTCGGTGTGACCCTGGATCTCGAGGTTCATCTCCGGGTACTGGCGGAGCACCTCGGCCACGGCGTCGATGATGGGGAAGGACTCGGGGCGGATCTTGTCCTTGTCGAACTCGAAGTGGATCTGCTGGAGGATCTTGACCTCCTTGTCGGTGACGACGACCAGCGAGTTCTTCGGGCAGCCCTTCTTCTCGGCGTTGTTCGGGTCGCCCTTCTCGTTGGGGCAGATGTCCTCGAGGTCGACGACCGTATCCTGGTCGTTGTCGAGCTCGGGGCAGCCGTCCTCGTCCTCGAAGCCGTCCGGATCCTCCGGCTCGTTGGCGCACTTGTCCTTGGCGTCGGGGATGCCGTCGAGGTCGTTGTCGAGCTCGGGGCAGCCGTCCTCGTCGAGGTAGTTGTCCTTGTCCTCCGGGTCGACGGGGCAGGCGTCCTTGGAGTCGGGGATGCCGTCGCCGTCGGTGTCCGGATCGTCCGGGCAGCCGTCCTCGTCCTCGAAGGTGTTCCAGGTCTCCGGGTCGTCGGGGCACTTGTCGTCCGGGTCGAGGTAGCCGTCGCCGTCGCGGTCGCCGGGCTTGGGCACCGCCTGGACCACGAGGCCACGCTCGGCGCAGTAGGCGGCGGGCGACAGGTCGTAGGCGGCCTGGGCGTTGACCGTGCCCAGGTCGAGGTGGTGGCGGGCCCGGAGGATGAAGCCCTGCTCGACCTCGATCTCGGCGAAGGCGAGGTGGGACTCGGCCATGGCCAGCTCGCGGGGGGCGCAGGTGACGGCGCCGTTGTCCTTCGCCTGCTTGGCGATCTTCTTGTAGCCGTCGATCTTGCCCCGGATCTCGGCCTCGGCCCCGCAACCAGCGAGGGAGGCCACCAGGGCCAGCAGGGTCAGGCGGGCGAGGCGTGGGGTGCGGGCGTGGTTCATGGGGTCAGCGGCCCTTGCCCTTGTGGGCGTCTCGGGAGAGCTTGATCGCCTTGTCGGCGGCCTCTTCGGCCTTCTCGGCCAGGTCGGCGGCGTCACCGTAGTTGGCCTGGGAGGCCTCCTCGGAGGCTTTTTGCAGGTGCTCCTCGGCCAGGTAGTACTCGTAAGGGGCGAGCTTCTCCGCACCGATGGCCCGGGCTTCGTTCACCTTCGAACTGGCCGAGGAGGCCTGGACAGCGTAGAGCACGCCGCCGCACCCGGAGGCCCCCAGCGCCGCGAGGAGCCCGAGCGCGAGGCCCCAGCGAGGGAGCGTGGACGGCGGTGCAGGGGACCGGACGGCGCGGCGAGGGGAGGGGAGGGAAGTCATGGCCTTCAGCGAAAAGGACGCTATCAAGCCGGCGCACGGAACGTCAACGCTTCCCCGACTTCATGCCCCGGCTTGGTGGTCTACTTGGTGAGAACCCGGGTGAAATCGACGGTCCCGTTGCCGTCGACGAACTCGGCGGTGAGGGTGTTCCCCTCGATGCGGACGTAGACGAAGCCAACCCCCAGGGACTGGAAGTGGACCGGGTTCTTCCCGTTCAGCTTCGTGGCCTTCGCCCCGGCGCCGCTCACCACCAGCTCCGTCCCCTTGCAGGTGTCCTTGAGGTACTGGCGGCTGTGGTCGTGCCCGCAGAGGTAGAGATCCACCTTGCCGCAGATGACATCCTCCATGAAATCCTTGACGCCCCCGCCGCTGACGATCGGGATGAACGGGATCCCCTCGTAAGTGCCCGCGTTGCCGTGGGGGCCGTTCGACAGGATCGGGTGGTGGCCCAGGGCGATCTTCCAGGTGGCGAGCGACTGCCCTATCCAGCCCGCGACGGCCTTCTTCTGATCCCCCGCCGCCATGTACATCTGCTCGTTGGTGTCCAGGGCGAAGAACTCGGCGTTCCCGGCGGTGAAGCGGTAGTGTTTGTCCGGCATCTTCCACTTGGTCGACTGCTTCGCGTAGGCCACCTGCACCTCCGCCCGCTTCACCTCGTAGCCCGCCCCGTCCCCGCCGTAGTCGTGGTTGCCGAGCACCGCGTAGAACGGGATGTCCAGGTTCTGGTAGATGTCCTCGAACTTGGTCTTCCACTGGGGGTCGGTCACGGACCCCACCCCATCGTCGTAGAAGTTATCCCCCAGCAAGACGGCGAAGTCGCACCCACTCTCGGCGCACTTCTTCCCCATCGCCTCGGCCACCTGCTTCTGCCCCGTGTTGGCCTCCCCGGTGTCCCCCAGCGCCACGAACCTCACCACCGCCGGCGCCCCCGCCGCGCCGCCGGAGCCTGCGCCGCCGGAGCCTGCGCCGCCTGTGCCT
>CAZSDX010000063.1:0-18785 GCA_964605685.1 uncultured Polyangiaceae bacterium | reverse complement strand
CGCAGTGGGCCTGCTCGGCGGGCTGGCCGGCGGGATCCTCGGCCACCGACGCCGCTGGAGCGACCAGCAGGTCGCCCTCTACCTCGACGGACGGCTCCAGAGCCGCGAGGTGGTGACCACCGCCCTCGAACTTCGCGGCTCCGGCCAGGGGACCGCCGCGCTGCTGCTGGAGCAGGCCGCCGTCGCCCTGGAGCAGGGCGACCCCAGGGCGGCCCGTCCTCCGGTCTTCCGCCCGGTCCACGGCGCGGGGCCGCTGGCCGCCGGGGCCATCGCTTACCTGAGCGTGATCCCGCTCCCTCCGGCGGCGATGGTGGTCCCTCCGCCGGGGATCGAGCAGGTCCAGAAGGCGGAGATCAAGGGACTGGAGAAGGTCGAGGCCCTCGCTCGCCTCAAGACCCCCGACCCGGAGCAGCGCCGCCGCCTCGACAAGATCGCCAAGGACGCCGCCGACCTGCGGGAGAAGCTCCGCCAGGGGGCCGAACGCCGGGAAGCCCTGGCGGAGATCGCTCGCCTCCAGGACGCCGTCCAGAGTGAGCGCCTCGCCCTGGGGGACGGCGAGCGCAAGCAGGGGCTGGAGGCCGCCCTCGACCGCCTCTCCCGGGAGTCGCTCCTCAAGGACGCCGCCAGGGCGCTGGGCGACCGCGACCTGGTCCGCTTCGACGAGGAGATGCAAAAACTGGCAAACTCCCGGGAAAAAGAGGACCGAGAGCGCGCCAAGAAGGCGCTCGAAGAGGCCGCCGAGGCCGCCCGCAAGCAGAAGGCAGAGGACGTCGCCCGGGCCCTGGAGCGCCAGAAGGAGCTGCTGGAAAAACGTGGCCAGAAGGCCGATGAGCTGCGGGCGCTCGGCGAGGCCCTCAAGGACGCCGTCCCCCCGGACCAGCGCAAGGAGCTGGAGCAGCAGGGGATCGACGGCAAGGACGCCCGCAAGGCCGCCAAGGCCATGGAAGATGCGCTCAAGAAGCTCTCCCCCGAGGAGAAAAAGCGCCTCGCCGAGAACCTGAAGAAGCGGCTCCAGCAGGGCGATCTCTCCCCCCAGGCGCAGGACCAGCTCCGCGACCTGGCCAGGAACCTCGACACCCCCGAGGGCCAGAAGCAGCTCGAAGAGGAGCTACGCCGCCTCGCCTCCGAGGATCCGGACGAGGGCGCCGAGCTCCAGGAAGGGCTCGACGGCGCCCAGGAAGGGCTCGGCCAGGCCCAGGGGGATCTCGGAGCCATCCCGCTGCCCGGCCAGGGGCCCGGCGACAAGGGGCAGAACCCCGGCCAGGGCCAGGGCGACAAGGGGCAGAAGGGCGACGGCACCAGCGCCCAGGGCAAGGGAAATGGCTCGGACCAGGGCGGCGAGGGAGGTCCCGGTGGCGACAGCGTGCGGGGACAGAAGAACGACCACCAGGGCCAGTCCAGGGACGTGGAGGCGCCGGAACTGCGGGCCCGCGCCAAGGCCCGGATGGACGGCAAGGCGCCCGGGGCAGGAATGACCCTGGGACGGACCGCCGGGCGTGAGGGAGGGACGGCGAACCGGCAAGGGACCGGGGCGCTGGGGCAGGTGGGTCCGTCGGAGGTGAGTGGGGTGGATAGCAACGAGGTTCCGGAGGAGTACCGGGAGCAGATCGGGCGGTACTTCCAGCCCTGAAGGCGGCGGGCATGGCGCCGGGGCCGTGGGCCGTGGTAGCCAGGAGACAGCATGGCGCAAGCGAGTGCGACGAGCGTCCTGGAGGCGCGACTGACCCAGGCGACCGGGGCGATCCAGCGGCTCCGGCAGGCGGTGGGTCAGGTGGTGGTGGGGCAGGGGCCGGTGGTGGACCAGGTGCTCTGGGGGCTGCTGTCGGGGGGGCACGTGCTGCTGGAGGGCGCGCCGGGGCTGGGGAAGACCCTGCTGGTACGCACGCTGGCCCAGTGCCTGGCGCTGCGGTTCTCGCGGATCCAGTTCACGCCGGACCTGATGCCGAGCGACGTGCTGGGGACGAACATCCTGATCACGGACGAGCGGGGAGGGCGGACGTTCCAGCTCCACCGGGGGCCGATCTTCAGCCAGATCGTGCTGGCGGACGAGATCAACCGGGCGACCCCGAAGACCCAGAGCGCGCTGCTCGAAGCGATGCAGGAACATGCGGTCACCATCGCCGGACAGCGGCACGCGCTGGAGGAGCCCTTCTTCGTGCTGGCAACGGAAAACCCCATCGAGCAGGAAGGAACATACCCGCTGCCGGAGGCCCAGCTCGACCGGTTCTTGCTGAAGGTGCTGGTGCCTTCGCCCT
Source organism: uncultured Polyangiaceae bacterium (assembly GCA_964605685.1). Classification (GTDB taxonomy): domain Bacteria; phylum Myxococcota_A; class Polyangia; order Polyangiales; family Polyangiaceae; genus JANWXX01. The sequence goes on along the minus strand of CAZSDX010000063.1, from coordinate 16,530 downwards.
CGGAGGACGAGATGGTGGAGGTGCTCCACCGGACCACCGGCAAGGTGGGGGGCTCCCCGGAGGCGGTGCTGGCGCAGGGGGAGGTGCTGGAGCTGATGGCCCTCTGCCGGGAGGTGGCGGTGGCGGAGCCGGTGATGCGCTACGCGGCGCGGCTGGTGCGGGCCAGCGATCCGGCGACGACGACGGTGGCGCTGGTGAAGCAGGCGCTCCGCTACGGGGCGGGGGTGCGGGGGGCCCAGTCGCTGACGCTGGCCGCGAAGGCGATGGCGCTCCTGGAGGGGCGGCTGAACGTGTCCTTCCAGGATATCCAGCGGGTGGCGGCCCCGGTGCTCCGCCACCGGCTGCTGCGCTCCTTCGAGGGCGAGGCGGACGGGGTGAGCACCGATCAGGTGGTGACCGCGCTGATCAACGAGGTTCCCACGCGCCCCGAGCAGGTCGAGCAGGCGGTGAGGCGAGGGTGACCGGGGCACGGCGGGTCGCGGCGGCGCTGGCGCTCGCGGTGCTCTTCGAGGGCGCCGAGGCCAGCGCCGACCTGTCGATGACGGCGCAGCCCGTCCTGGGGATCGACGGGTTCAGTCAGGGCTGGACCTCCTACGCGGTTCGCATCGAGAGCACCGAGCCTGCTCCGGTCAAGGGGCGGGTGGTGTTCTGGAGCGAGTCCACCAAGGGAACCATCTCCAGCGAAGCGCCTGTCACCTTGCTCCCTGGCGCAACGGTGCTGGTAAGGCTGCCCATCTACGGCTTCGATACCTGGAACGTGGTGACCGACCTCCTCGACGAAAGCGGAAAAACGCTCCTTCGGCAGTCGCTCATCACCCGCACCCGGGGGGAACCTCTGCTGGTGGACCTCCACGTCCCCTCGCGGCTGGCCGCAGCGCTGCGAGGAACCAAGGTGCCTACCTCGTACACGCCCAAGCTCCCCCGGGGAGCTTCCGCCCACGCGCTCTCGCTGGGGACCGCCGGGGTCGATCCGACCACGGGGGATCCGATCCTGCCTCACCGGGCCGCGGAGTGGGGGGCGGCGACGGCGGTGCTGGCGCCCTCGGGCCTGCTGGCGAAGCTGGGAGGGGCCGAGCAGGAAGCCCTGGCAGGCTACGTGCTCGGCGGAGGGACGCTGGCGGTGGTGGTGGAGCGCCCCGAAGACCTCCGGCAAGGGTTCCTTCCGACCCTGGCCGGAGGGATCCTGCGAGAAGCCGGGGGGGCGGAGCACCTGAAGCGGTTTCCCTCGGGGGCGCCCCAGGACAGATCCGGAAAGTCGGGGGCAAAGACGGTGACCCCCTCGAAGGAGGTCGCGGAGGCGCTCAAGGCGTACACCGGAGGGAACCTGAAGCCGAGCGACCTGGGATCGAGCGCGCCTTACGGGCTGGGGGAGGTTCACCTGCTGCCGTTCGATCCGTCGAAGGCGCCGGATGTCGATGACCCCTGGGTGCAGTCGAGGATGATCGACCTGGTTCGCCATGCCTGGGATCGCCACGCCTTCGTGGCAATCCCCCTGGGATTCGTGCAGGAGAAGGCAGGGAGGGACGAGGTGCGCAAGCAGCTCGATCCGAACGAGAGCGGGCGGTGGTCGATCCTGGCGGCGGTGGCGCTGCTGTTGCTTTACGCGGTGGGGGCGGGGCCGGTGAATTTCCTCCTGGCGTCCCGGGCCGGAAAACCCCTGCGAGCGCCGCTGCTGCTACCGCTGCTCTCGGCGGCGGCCTTCTTCGCCGTGGTGGGACTGGCGTTGCTCACCAAGGGCGTGACCGGCGAGGCCAGGCGCTTCGGGCTGATCGAGGCCGCAGGCGGGATGAGCCGGGGCACGATCCGGCGGTTCCGGGGGTTCTTCACGCCGACGGCGCAGCAGGTGACGGTGGGAGCCAGCAGCGAGCAGGGGCTCCCGGTGCTCCTGAGCGACGGACACAGCCCCATGACGCTCCGGGTGGAGCGAGGCGGGCTCGAACTGCGGGACGTCTCGGTGCTCCCCTGGCAGACGCTGGTGATCTCCGAGGAGGACGTGGTGCCGCTCCAGGGGGGGGTGGCCCTGGTCCACGAAAAGGGCGACGTGCGGATCGTCAACCGGCTGGGGCGCGACCTCCGGGGGCTGGTGGTGCAGGTGCCCGGGCGCGGACTCCACCACCTGCCGTCGCTGGCGGACGGAGCGACGGCGCTGGCCTCGTCGGGCAAGCTGCTCTCCTCCCTCGGCGTCTCGACCTCGACGGCCGGCTCGCTGCGGATCCACCAGCTCTCGGCGGGGCTCTTCAAGGGCGCCGTCGAGCAGGACAGCGCCGGGTTGGGAGCGGCCTGGACCGCCCTTGGCAAGATCAACCCCTCCGCCGACTGGTGGCCCGAAGACCAGCCGGTGCTGCTGGCCCAGATCGACGGCGGGGAGGGGGTCAAGGAAGACCAGGGGTTGAAGGTGACCCGTGACCGGACCTTGCTCCGGGTGGTGGGGTACGGGGGGGAGCCGTGAGCGGGGCGATGCCGGCGATCCGGGTGAGGCACCTGTGGCACCGGTTCGCGGGGCAGGACGTGCTGCGGGATGTCACCTTCGACGTGGGGCAGGGCGAGATTTTTGGATTCATCGGACCGAACGGAGCGGGGAAAACAACGACGATCCGGCTGATGGCGACGCTGCTGGAGCCGATGGCAGGGCGCATCGAGATCGATGGAGTGGACGTGGCGATGCACCCGGGGCAGGTGCGGCGGCTCATCGGGTACATGCCGGATCACGCCGGGGTGTACGACCGGATCACGGTGCGGGAGTACCTGGAGTTCTTCGCCGATGCCTTCCGGGTGGAGAGCCCCGAGGTGGTGGACGCGGTGCTGGAGCTGACGGACCTGAGCAAGCTCCAGGAAAAGCTCGTGGTCACCATGTCGAAGGGGATGAAGCAGCGGCTCCAGCTTGCGCGGGTGCTGCTCCACGACCCGAAGATCCTGATCCTGGACGAGCCGGCGAGCGACCTGGACCCCCGCGCCCGCATCGAGATCCGCGATCTGCTCCTGGAGCTGCGGAGCCTGGGGAAGACGATCTTCCTGTCGTCCCACATCCTGACGGAGCTGGCGGACGTGTGCACCAGCGTGGCCATCCTGGAGAAGGGCCGGGTGGTGGTCGCGGGGCCGATCAACGAGATCGCCGGGCGGCTGAGCCAGGCGCAGGCGAAGCCGACGGCGGAGGAGGGGGTCGTCCCGGCGGCGGCGCAGCGGCGGGTCAAGCTGCGGGTGCTGGGGGCGGCGGAGCACCTGGGGCCGCTGCTGCAAGGGGCCCCGGGGGTGTTCCGGCTGGAGTTCCCGTCGCCGCAGACCGCGGTGGTGACCTACGCGGGGGATGACGCCTGGCTGGCGGGGATGATCCGTCACCTGGTGATGAGCGGGGCGCCGATCATCGGGGTCGAGCCGGAGCGCACGGAGCTGGAGCGGATCTTCCTCGAAGCGACCCGCGGAGACTTGCAATGAGCTTCCAGACCGGACGACGCCTGACTCCTGGAGCCCCTGCCTCCCGGTTGGATCGGCTGCTCGCGGACCCGAACCCGGTGTGGATCCGGGAGATGAAGCAGTCGGCCCGGCTGACCCGCACGCCGTTCATCCTGATGGGCCTGACGCTTCTGATGGTGCTGATCATCGGCAGCATCGGCGGGTTGATGCTCGGCTCCAGCACCGGAGATCCGGGCACCATCGGGATGGCGATCTTCCATACCTTCTTCTCGCTGGCGTTCTGGGTGGTGACGCTGGCGGGGCCGGCGGTGGCGGCGAACTCCATCGCGTCGGAGCGGGAGGGACGCACCTGGGAGGCGCTCCAACTCACGGGGCTCCCTCCGCCGGTGATCGCCCGGGGGAAGTTTTTGGCGGCGTACACCAGCGTGGCGCTCTACATCGTGATGGTGGCGCCGGTGGGGGCGATGGCCTTCCTCTTCGGGGGGGTCACGGCGCTGGAGACCATGGTGGCCTTTGTCTGGCTGTTCCTGCTGGCGGGGCTGAGCGTGGCCTTCGGGCTGGCGATCAGCTCCAAGATGGAGAGCCTGCGGGGGGCCATCCTGGTGACCCTGTTCGTGGCGCTGACGGTGGTGCCCAACGTCTTTCTGGGCCTGGGAGTGGGCGGCTCGGTGCTTGCGCACAAGATCTGGCCCCTGCTGCCGGAAGGTCCGCCGGTCTGGCTGCCGATGGCTTACGCCCGGGCGCCCTTCGATCTGCGCTACGTCGGGCTCCTGATCCTGGCCCCGGCGGCGGCGGTGGCGCTGCCGGCCTGGTTCCTCTACGAGGTGACCGTCGCGAACCTCACCAGCATCACCGAGGATCGCTCCACGGGGCTGCGGCGCTGGTTCCTGGTGACCTCGCTGGTGCTTTCGGTCGGGGGCGGCGTGGTTTGCCTTGGCGCCGATCCGAGGGACCGGCTCCCGGTGGTGCTGGCCTCCCTGTGCGTCTACTTCGCCTTCCTGGCGATGTCGGTCTTCGTCTTCCAGGGGGAGCCCATCGGTCCGTCGCGCCGCGTCGAGCTGGACTGGGAGCAACGGCGCGCCGGGCGCTGGGCGCGGGCGCTGGGGCCTGGTGTGATGCCGGCGGCGCGGGCGCTGCTCCTCTCGGGGCTTTCCGGCGTGTTGCTGCTGCTTCCGATGGCGGTGGCGACGCTGGTGCTGGGCAAGGCCCGGGGGGGCGAGGTGCTGGCGGCGCTGCTGGTGGGGTTTTACGGCCTCGGCTTCTACGTGTTCCTCGCGGGGTTTGCGGCCTGGCTCCGGGCGCGCACCTCGGGGCCTGCGATGAGCCGCATTCTGCTGGCGGTGGTCCTGTTCCTGGTCTCCGTGGGCCCCTGGGTTCTTGCGGCGCTGGTGGGAGCCATCACCAGGGGGGCCTCCGTCGAGGACGTGCTGATCGCCTCCCCCTCGCCTCTCTTTGCCATCGCCGCCGTGGACGAGCTCCGCCACTCCACTTCCCCCGAGAGGATCGTCCTGGCTGCGTCGGTCTGCGCGGTGGCCTGGGCGCTCCTTGGCCTGGGCTTGCTGGGCGGTGCCTCGCTGCGCTGTGCTCGCATCATCCGGGAGCACAGGAAGGCCCTCGCGGAGAGCGACGCCTTCCTCCGCGCGGAGGACGAAGCCGCCCAGGCTCCTGTCCCCTGAACGCCGGGAGGCTCCTCATGACGCTCTCCCAGTTCTTCAGCGTTGCGGCGGTGATCCTCGACGTCCTGATCGTGCTGGTGCTGGTCCCTCGGGTGGTGATCCAGCGGCGTGAGTCGGCGGCGACCCTGGCCTGGGTGCTGTTTATCTTGCTTGTGCCCATCGTGGGGGCGCTCCTCTACGCGGTGCTCGGGGTCCAGCGGCTGCGGCGGCGGCGTACCCGGCGGCGGCGTGCTCGCCAGCGCCTCGACGCCAGCGCGGCAGCGTTTCGGTCGGGGATGGCCCCTTTCCGCCTGGGGTCGCTGGACTCGGTCGCTCTGGAGGGGATGGCCCGGCGTTACTGCGTGGATCTGGAGGCCACCACCGTGGGCAACGAGGTTGCCATCTTTCACGACGGGGAGCAGGCGTTCCAGGCGCTCTGCGAGGCGGTGAAGCGAGCGCAGCACTACGTCCACCTGGAGTACTACATCTTCCAGGACGACAGCACGGGACGGGCGCTGCTGGCGCTGCTGACGGAGCGGGCGAGGGCGGGGGTCCGGGTGCGGCTGCTGGTGGACGCGGTGGGGGCCTGGAGGCTGCGGCGCTCGACGGTAGCGCCGCTTCAAGAGGCGGGAGGGAAGTTCGCCGAGTTCCTGCCGGTGGCGATCTTTCGCCGTCCCTTCAGCGTCAACCTGCGCAACCACCGGAAGATCGTGGTCGTCGATGGTCAGGTTGCCTTCACCGGCGGGATGAACATCGGCGACGAGTACCGGAGCCGTGACCCGGAGATCGGCCACTGGCGCGACACCCACGCCCGGGTCGGTGGTCCTGCGGCGCTGCGGCTCCAGGAGATCTTCGCGGAGGACTGGCACTTCGCCACCGGAGAGGACTGCCTGGCGGAGCGCGGTATCGCCCATGCGGAGCCTCGGGGGGGCGTGGTGGTCGAGGTGCTGGAGAGCGGTCCGGATCGCACCGCGGAGACCATCTACCAGCGGATCTTCGTGGCCATCACCCGTTCGGAGAAGCGGGTCTGGTTGACGACGCCTTATTTCATCCCGGATCGGGCGATCCTGGTGGCTCTGGTCACGGCGGCGCAGCGGGGGGTGGACGTGCGGTTGTTGCTTCCCGGGTGGTCGGATCACAAGTTCGTGCTCTACGCGGGGCGTGCCTTCTACCGGGAGTTGCTCCCGGCGGGGGTGCGGATCTTCGAGTACGGCCCTGGCATGCTCCACGCCAAGACGATGGTGGTGGACGATGCGTGGGTGACCATCGGCTCGGCCAACATGGACCGGCGCAGCTTTCACCTCAACTGGGAGGCCAACCTGATCCTCCTTGACCCGGGCATCGCCTCGGCCATGGCCTCCCGCTTCGAGCGCGACCTGGCCCGCGCTCGCCCCATCGAGGCCCCCTACCGCCCCTCCTTGCCCCGGCGCTTCGGCGAGTCTGCCTGCTTCCTGCTGGCGCCGCTGCTTTGAGGTGGAAGCGCGCTCGTTTTTGGACCTTGCCCATGGGGCGGTCCGGAGTCCTTGCCCCCGGCCCCTCTCCGTCTGCCGCGGAGAGGGGAGGAGAGGGTGGAAACGAAGCGGAAATCCAAGGAGTTATGCCGCTGGCTCCCCCTCCCCACGAAAGATGGGCAGCGGGCCGGGGGGTGAGGCCCATGGACCGCCTCGTGGGCAAGGCCCGTTTTTGTCACTCTCGTGATGGGAAATTTCACGGCAAGATGGGTGGATAGCGGCACGAGGGGTCATCCACCCGTAGCAACCGCAAGGTGTACTTCCCTGGTACCGATTGATCGCGGAACCCTACCCATCTCTGCCCATCCACTTCAAACGCTATTGGGTTCGCAAAGTAGAAAAAATACAGCTTCTCCGTCTTCCCCGCATCCTTCGCGTTCATCACCTCCTGCACAGGCCCGAACGCCCCATCTTTCCAGTCAACAACGACCAATCTTGAATTTGCATCCTTATCTTCTGTGGACATGAAAATCCATGCATCATTGGGGCCGTGGGCTACGATGGCAATTTGAATGGTTCCGTTGTTTCGAATGATTTCCCCATCGGGTAGAGGGATAAGTGGGAGAGATGTCAGTTCTCCATCGGCGGAGAGTCGATAGAAGTTGGGCTTGGGCCACGGGTTGGTCACATGAAAGCTTCCGGTCGTGGCGATGAGGACACCGTCGCCGTAATTGCCCACCGCGGGGTAACTGTTGGAGGTGCGAGGCAGGGTGTTGAAGAGCTTTCCCATGGGAAAGAGGGGAGTTCCATCCCGTTCGTGGGCGCTAGCTCGGATGTATTCCAGATCCGAACCACCGACGATGAATGTGCGTCCCGAGGGAGCGTGAGTGACGAAGCGAGGACGATCAGCAGAGAGGGCATAGTAAACCTTCTCGGCCACGTGCGTTCGCTCCTGCACAACTTTCCCCTCCTCGTTGATACGGATCAACTCCAGCGTGCCATCTCCATACTTTTTCGATGAGGCAAAAATAGAAAAGGCTTCTCCATCCCATTGATTGGCAACAACAGCGACATCCTTGGGAAACGGTTCGAGCACAGAGTACTCATTCATATTCGTTTCACGAACCAAAATAGACTGTTCGAACGTACACAAATAGCTTGAATTTGAGTAAGCACAAATCAGTGGCAAATACCAATGAGAAGGGATTTGGTGAATATTTTTACTTACCAAGGCACCGTTCGAGGAGAATGTTTGGTGAAAGATGGAGTGGTCTTGCCCTCCAGAACCAAAAACGCCTGCCAGTGTATGGATGAGACCACCTCTGGGCCAAGCCCATTCGTTGGTGTCCGTATACAAGTTCTTGGTTTCCAATCGAATTTCGGAGCAATGGCCCGAGGTTGTACCGCCCCCTCCTCCGGTGGCCCCTGCTCCTCCGGTGGCCCCAGCCCCTCCTCCTGCGGCTCCCCCATCTCCTCCGGCAGCGGTGCCACTCCCACCGCCCTCCCCTGCGGTAGCGTTTCCTGCGGCTCCACTCCCACCTCCCCCAGCACCACCGTTGCCTCCTGAGAGACCCGCCCCTGCCACACCAGCAGGTGTCACCGTCTCGGCGCCGCAAGCAAGCCCCCCGAGCAGGAGAAGCAACGTGGTGGGGGTTCTCATTCCTCTTCTCCATCCTCGCTGAAGGCGCGATCCCGCAAGGGCTCGCTCTCTCCGAATCGATCCAACGACAGCGCAAGCTCATGTTCCAGCACGAGGGCCTGCTCCAGAAGGGCACGCGCACCTGCCAGATCCTTCTTCTTTTCTCGCTCCTGCGCCCTTGTTTTCAGGTCCACGATCCTGTTGACCAGCGTGTCCACGTAAACCTGAATCGCCTCTCCTCCTGGCAGCTTTCGCACCTCTTGAACTGCCCGCTTCAGGCGAGGGAGCGACTGACGGATCTTCTTGCGAATCTTCTTTCCAACAACCTCCTCGATGGCATCCTCCTCCAGCGAGATGGCCCTATCCACCAGCATCTCTGCCCGGGAAGGAATCTGGATAGGCTCCGGATTGCTCAGGTTTCCGGCCCCATCGCGCGCCTGAAGCCATAGCCTCCTGGCCTGTCGCTGCGCACGGCTCACGCGAAGGCGCAAGGGGCTCCCGGTGAGAGATTGCCAGGTTGCTCCGGAGAAGTCAGGAGAATTTCCAACACGAACCTCGATGGGTCCAAGAGAGGCAAGACCCAGGGAGGCAACCACGGCTTCGTCGAGGGCGTGGGGAACCTCGTCAAAGATCTGAGCATCCACCGTGAGCCAGCGTCCATGACGCTGCCCTGGCTTGTGAACAAGAACACGAGGAGGAATCGTGTCTGCCCTGGCGGTCTGGCAATGAGGCTGGCTCCAGGGGCCATAGGCGCTCCCCTTCTTCCGGCGAACCTGGAGGCAATGCGTCTGACCCGGCTCCAGAGGCACGGTGTACAACCCCGGCTTCATCTTGGTCAACAAGGTGCGCGGTGGAGGGGAAGGCGAAGGGGGAGGCTGGGTCACCGAAGCAAGGGTGAGCTGGGCATCGATCTCGGAAAGATCGAAATCCCCGCCAAGGAGGATGGCTGCCTTGGCGCTACCAAAGATGAATTTCGAGACCAGCGGTTCGACCTCATCATCCCCCGGGGAAAGCGGATCTTTCCCTCCGCTGACCTCCGAGCCATCGGCCTCACCGCTACCATCCGTGTCCGCGAGTTGAGGGTTGGTTCCCGCAAGAAACTCTTCCAGGTTGCTCAGCCCGTCGTTGTCGAGATCCTGAGAAGCATCGGAAGGATCCTTGGGGTTCAGCGCGTGGGTGATCTCCCAGGCATCGGGCATCCCATCTCCATCGCTATCCTTCCCGAACTCAAAAAGAAACGCACGGCTGGCTTGCCTCCAAACGAATTGCTGGGAAGCATCGGCACAGACCGCCGCAAAGTAAGCGAGGTAGGTTCCAGGCACCGCGGGGAGGGTCAAGGTCTTGCCAAAGACGCCATCGGAAGCCGCACCATCCGAGGACTTTCCGTTGTCGAGGAGGACGTGAGTGCTGAAGTGACCCAAAGGCGACAGGATGTTTGCCTGAACGTTGCACAGCGGCAACGCCCCCGAAGGAGTGAACACCGTGGCGCGCAATTCCACGTTCCCGCTGCTTGTCTTGTGCTTGAGGATGGGGTTGTCCACATCCGAGGTGGTGACCCGCCCGGCCTCGGCGAAGGCCAGGAGGCGTGTTGGGCTGGTGACCGCAGCCTCGGTGAATACCTCGTGCTGGGGGATATCAAGTCTCAGGCGCCAGAGCCCGGGAGGTGGTGCCGTTACCTTGAGGACCAGAGAGCGATTGTTACGGGTTTCGCTTGGTTGAATCTGCACCATTCCCTGATCGTTGATAAGGAAAAGATAAGCCAGCCCGCCCACATCCAGGGGGATGTTCTCGGCAGCGATGACGATACGCAATTCGGTCGCCCCGGACTCGACGAAGAAGTATTGATCTGCGTCTCCCGGAAGCGTCGCAGCAAAAACGCGCTGTGTCCCATCGCTGTCGTTTTGTCCCATGAGCATCGACTGCGAGAGGAACGCCATGGCCTGAGCGGTGGTGACGACCCCATCCGGCGCGTAATTGTAAGTCCCCCCGGTGACGCGAGCGACGTCCAGCAACACCTCGCTGTCTGCGTCTTGCCCGAAGGCGATGGTCGAGACCGAGGGGACAAACAATCCTTGACCTTTCCGGTGATGCCAGGAGAGCGTGGTGGAGCACCAGTCCCCGTTCTCATCCTTGGTGGGGATGTTTTGGCCGGTGTAATATTGCTTCGGCTCCGCCGGTCGATTGTTGAGACCATCGGAAAGAACGTGCATATGGAACGAATCCACCGCGGGCGGGCTGGCCACGAGGCCCGGCTGGAACTTGCAAGCCATGTTCGATTGCGCCTCGAACATTCCATCCCCGATGCTGGTAAAATTCAAGGGTTGAATGGCATCGATGGCCTGCTCCGCCTGGGCCTTTGTCGCCGCGGAGACCTGAAGAAACCCGTAGTCCTCCGGTGCTGCCGAGAGAGGGAGCGTGGAAGCGTCATCCGAGAACGTGACGAGGTTGAGCCAATGGGATTGCGCAGCACCCGCCGCAGGGACCATACTGCCCACGATGGCCTTGGCGGCGATCTTGGCCCCTTCCAGTTTGGCCCCTGCCATGCTCCCGCTGTTGTCGATGACCAGCGAGTTGACCCGCACCTCGGGGAGAACGGAAGTCCGCAACGAAGAAGTTTGCACATCCGAGGCGATCCCATCGACCAGAACGCGGAGGTCCAGATCGATGTGCCCCCCCGCGGCTCCTATCGCAAAAGCGCTCGGATAAAAAGTAGGTGGCAGGTAAGCCAGGACCAGGAAGGTCCCTCCGGAGAGCGGAACAACGGTGAGGTTGTTCCCTGCCAGTTTACAGCCCCCAGGTCCTGCGGCGTTGGCACACCCGGGCACCTCCAGTTCCACCACGGAGCCTGGCTGGATGGGCAGCCCGGATTGGTCTGGCCCCAGGTAGATCGCGGTGGCAAACACAGGAAAGGTGCCGGACGAGGGGTGGCCGATGAAGTTGTGCTGGGAACTGGTGGGGCTCACCAGTTCCACCCTGGGGACACCGTTCCCGATGGCCCAGTTGGTCTGCGTTGGCTGGTTCAACGCCGAGGCGATCACCAGGATCTCATCCGTATTCGCATCGACCGGGACAGCCGCGGCCACGTTCCAAGCGCCTGGTCCTCCCGAGGCCGAGGTCGCACAGAAGTAGTCCGGTGCATTGCCGCACACGGGGCGAGGAGAGAGTTTCTTCTTCCCTGCAGGTGTGGTCGAACTCTGGATGGCAAACGCCCGGAACCGCGGGGCCGCTCCGTACCCCGATGCCTGAAAGGGAACCGAGGATCCAATCCATCCGGGCTCTGGTTTCACAGACCAAGCCGCAGCACCGTAAGCCGATGTGGCGGCATAAACTCCTGAAATTACACCTCCAAAGGGAAGCATCAACCGGGAAGGAACCGCGGGAGGAGGCAGCACCGGAGGGCAGCCTGTGGAGGTGCAATTGTAGCTATCCAGGACCCGGGTAGCATGGAAATGTTTGGAAGGGAAAGCGGTGGCATCCGGGTTGGGCGGGAGGTAAGGCTTGGAGTCCTCGGCGGGATCGTTGGAATCGCCATCGCCATCCCACTCAAAGCGCCAGCGAGCAGCGGAGGAGGTGTCCCCTGGGATCTCGGCAACGTTGTAGTCCTTGAGGAAGAGAGCAGTGTGAAAATCAGCGACGAGAGAGGAGAGAGAGCGACCAAGATTTTGCTGGAAGCATTGGTCCATCAGTTTCTCGGTGCTCTCTCCTGGCTGAGCCTGATCGAAGGTAGAGTAGAGCAACCCCAGCATATCCATCCCCTCATCCGTTTTTCGAGTCGCAGTTCTCAACGGAAGAGATCCAGCGGAAATGGGCCTTTCTCGTGTGCTTGGAATCCCGTTTGGGTGCGGAGAGTTTGGATCACCGAGGGGGTAAGCGAACTGCTCGTGGACGTACATCTGGAAGGCGCCGCCAGCGTAGTCGGTGAAGACCGCGTTCAGGCTGGGGACCTTCTCGTAATCCTTCAGCGGTCTGAGGCCAAAACCATCCTGCGGCCTCAACTTGATGCCAGAGATACACTGCTCTGGGTCTGCGCTGTTGAGGGAGAGGCAGCTATGAAAGACGATGCTCTCTGCATGCTCCTCGATAAGAAATTCGATGTGTGGCTTCGAACTGCTGTTATCGACAAGCCACCGATGTTGAAGCATGTGGAAATACTCGTGGGCGCCCACACCATGGATGTGAACGGAGCCGTCTGTACCTGCAAAGGGATCAGCCAGTGGATCGAACTTGACTTGCCCATCAGGGTTGAGGAAAAACTTGCCTCCAGGGTGAGCTTTCCCCCAGGAATGGGGATAAGGAGTCAACATGAAGCGCGTGGGTCGGCAATTTTCTCCACCACCGTTTTTCCACGCGCTACGGCGTAGTGCGTCGAAAATTTGTCCTTGGACCACCTTGTTCTGCTGCTCATCCAGCTTATCAAAGATATTTGCGTAGACACCTGCTTGCTGGGGGGTAGCGCAAGCATTCCGGCCATTCAATTCGGGTCCGTTTCCGATCTTGATGCCTTTCGTACAAACGTCTCCGAGGGCAAAGGGGGCAAGGGGATCGATGGGAGCATCGACAGGATTGGTGTTGTGGACGCCTGCGTTGCCCCAGATCTCGATCTTGCCATCCGGAGATACGGCCAGGCGTTGAGGGATGTAAGCAGCCCCTGATTCCGGGGGGTTGGTGTTTTGATCCAGATTGTCGTCCCGTGTCTGCCGGTTAACGCGAAGCACCAAGGCGAATCCGTTGAAAGAACTCGCCTCCTCCATGCTGATGGGGAGCTGAAAAATTTTACTCTGCTCCATATGAAGATCAGCATCCTTGGCCAGGATCCCCTCAAGCTTCCCGACCTTGTGTTTCTTCGAATAATAGACATACGCTTTCCCTGCCGCCGGAGGGTTCGGTTGGTTGGGATCGCACCAGGCGTCTCCAGGGCAAACCAGATCGATCCCACTGCCTTTCACGCAAACATCGATACACTCCGTCGACTCGATCTTATCTTTGATGCACTGGGCGTCGGAGATACCCGCGCCACAAGGAGCTGAAACAAGCTGAAAGGCGAGTTCGAGCTTGGACTCCGTCAGCGGAAAATCGTTGCCCGCCCCCTCGCACTTGGAGTTGGAAGGACTCCCCACGGTTCCATAAAACCCAGCCCCAGAGAACCGAGGAAAGAGAGGGATGGTCGCCGAAGCGCGGTAAGGAGTTACCAGTACCCCCCCCGCAAAGATCATGCCAATGACTGCTTGTGCCGTTCTCATGGTGGAAAACTCCTTGTCTTCACGAGGAGAACAGCCACCGGGAAAAACGTCAACCGGATTCTGGTGGATGTTTCCGGGTGCTCACCACTACCTGGCGGCCGACGCCTCCGTGGGCAGGGTGCTCCCATCGAGGCCCCCTACCGCCCCTCCTTGCCCCGGCGCTTCGGCGAGTCTGCCTGTTTCCTGCTGGCGCCGCTGCTGTGAGGTGGAAGCGCGCTCGCTCCACCCTCGGGGGTGCCGCGCCTCCGGGGTGGTGGTAATCGACCTCGCATGAGCGAGCTGACGGCGATCATCCTGGCGGCGGGGCAAGGCAAGCGCATGAAGAGCGCGCTGCCCAAGGTGCTCCACCCGCTGGCAGGGCTACCGATGATTCACTACGTGGTCGAGGCGGCGGCCGGGGCGGGGGCGCGGGACGTGGTGGTGGTGGTAGGCCATGGGCGAGAAGAGGTACGCGCCTACCTGGAAAAAACCTTCGGAGAGCGGGTGCGGATCGCCGTGCAGGAGGAGCAGCTCGGCACCGGCCATGCAGCCCGCTGCGCCCTGCCGCTGCTGCCCCCGGAGGCCCGCGGGGTGTTCCTGCTCTACGGGGACACGCCGCTGATCGAGGCGTCGCTGCTGCGGCGGCTTGCGGACGCCTGGAGCGAGCAGCCCGGAGCCGCCCTGGGCCTGGTCACCTGCTTCCTGGAGGATCCGACCGGTTACGGGCGGGTGCTGCGGGACGAGGAAGGGCGCGTGCGGCGGATCCGGGAGCAGCGAGACTGCTCCGCGGAGGAGGCCACGGTGCGGGAGGTGAACCCGGGCGTGTACCTCTTCGCCGCCGAGTTCTTGCGGGAGGCGCTCCTGGAGCTGAAGGCGCAGAACGCCCAGGGAGAATTCTACCTGACGGACACGGTGGAGATGGCGGCGCCACGGGGGATGGCGACGGTGAGCAGCGACGCGGGGCAGCTCCGGGGGATCAACGATCGAGCCCAGCTCGACGAGGCGGAAGAAGAGATGTTCCAGAGGATCGCCGCGCGGTGGCGCAGGGCCGGGGCAACGATCCGGGGGAGCGCCCGCATCGACGCGACGGTGCACCTTGGGGAAGACTGCACCGTGGAGCACGGCGCGGTGCTCCGGGGAGCGACGAGGGTGGGCGACGGCGCGCGGATCGACGTGGGCGTGGTGCTGGAGGACAGCGAGGTGGGGGCCCGCGCGGCGGTGAAGCCCTACAGCGTGCTGACCCGGGCGAGGGTGGGCGACGGGGCGCAGATCGGCCCCATGGCCCACCTGCGCCCGGGCAGCGTCATCGGCGAGGACGCCCACGTCGGCAACTTCGTCGAGGCCAAGAACACGGTGATGCACCGCGGCGCCAAGGCGAACCACCTAGCGTACCTGGGGGACAGCGAGATCGGGGAGGCATCGAACATCGGCGCCGGGACGATCTTCTGCAACTACGACGGCTTCCAGAAGCACAGGACGACCATCGGAGCCCGTATTTGTCGGGTCCGACTCGCAGATCGTCGCCCCCGTCACCCTGGGCGACGGCGCCTACGTCGCCACCGGAACCACCGTCACCAAGGACGTCCCCCCCGACGGGCTGGCCATTGGCCGGACCCCCCAGCAGAACAAGGAAGGCTACGCCGCGCGGCTCCGGGGGCGCCTCAAGGCCCTGGCCGAGGCGGCGAAGGCGAAGCCCTGAATCAGAGCGCCTCGCAGCCGCAGCCGCACTCGTCGAAGAACGGGGCCTTGCCGCTCTCGCAGGCGAACTTCACGGCCTTGCACATCTCCGGATCCTGGACGATGTAGCTCTTCGCCGGGTCGCTGTAGTCGCACACCGGGCCGCACTCGCCGGGCCCCTGGATGTACCCCTTGGACCCCTGGCCCGCGGTGCCGCCCGCGTCGGCACGCACCGCCGCCGAGAACGCGCAGGCGTTGGAGAAGGTCTGGGGAGGGAGATCCCGGATCACGCCGCACACCGGGTTGTAGAGCGCCGGGCACATCCAGCCCTGGTCGCAGGCGCCCTCGAAGGAGCCGAAGGCCGCGGTGGACGGGAACGAGGCGTAGAACGCCTGCTCCTCCTCCTTGGAGGCCACGTTCTGCACGTAGTAGGTCTGGCTGTCGCTGCCCTCCCAGGTGACCAGCGCCGTCGCGCAGGAGAGCTGCGCGCAGGCCCCGGGGGTGAACTTGCCCTTGCTCTCCCCGCTCGTCCCGGCGGCCTCCCGCACCACCTTGCGGAACGCGCAGAGGCTCTCGTAGGTTGCGGTCACGTCGGTCACGATGGGCGTGCCGCAGACCGGCGGGTCCGTGGTCGGGCAGGGCTTGGCGTTGCTGGCCGGGCAGGTGCCGTTGGACCACCCTGCCTCCGTCACCTCCGGGTCCGCCTTCAGCCACGCCTGCGCCTCCGCCAGCGCCTTCGCGGGGAAGTTCTTGGCGTAGAACCGCCCGTCGGAGGTCGTGTACTCGGCGCAGATCGTCGACGACGTGCAGGACGCCGCCAGCGTGTAGCCGTACACCTTCTTCACCAGCCCGTGCTGCAGCGGCGCCACGTAGACCAGCGCCTTGGCGCTCGCCGGGAAGCTCACCGCCACCTCCACCTTGTTCGACCAGGAGACCTTCCTGGAGGCGAGCACCTTCCCCTTGGCGTCCGCCACCAGGATCCGTGCCCCCCAGGAGGCCGGCCACTCCCCCTTCAGCGCGAAGGTGGTCTTGCCCCCGGCCTGCGCCGGGAAGCTGTAAAAATGACGGGCCGACCCGGGACGCACCTTGCTCGCCACCACCGTGGTGCAGTCAAAATCGACCGGCTGGTGCTCCCAGCCGCCGGCGCCTTGCCCCACCAACTCCTCACCGTCGGTGCTGATCGCGCTCGTCGCGCCATCCTCGGCCCCCTCCGTCGATTCAGACCCACACCCGAGCGCCAGCACCGCCAGCGCCACTGACCACCCCAGAACAACATTCTTCATCGTGGGGGGCTCTCTAAATGCCTACATGGGAGCCTGTCAACCCACTTTACCACCCCATGCATTTATTTTTTCATCCGGGAGAGAAGCGTCTGGTAGCCGACCAGGAGAGCGCGGTCCTTGCTCTGAGAGGGGTCTTCCGGGACCTCCCGGGTCATCCCGGAGTCCGGGGGGAGGGAGGAGGCGGAGGAGGCGGGG
>CAZSDX010000062.1:0-18832 GCA_964605685.1 uncultured Polyangiaceae bacterium | reverse complement strand
GAGGCAGCGACGCCGGGAGCGGGGGAACGGCGGGGGACGGGAGCGGCGGCGATCCCTTCGGCGGAGGTGGCGGGGGGCAAGCCGGGAGCGGCGCCGGGGAGGGCGGGACGGCGGGCGGGCAAGGGGACGGTTGCGGCGAGGACGCGAGCGGACCGGCGGAGGTCTACGCCCACAGCTCCAGCGTGCTCTACCGGGTCGACGCCGACACCAAGCAGGTGACCACCATCGGGACGATGAAGTGCGGAGGTTCGGTCATCGACATCGCCATCAACAAGGAGGGGCAGCTCTACGGGACGACCTTCAGTTCGCTGGTGACCATCGACAAGACGACCGCGGCCTGCAAGGTCATCAAGGATGGTAGCTACCCGAACTCCCTGTCCTTCGTGCCGGCGGGCACGGTGTTTCCAGACAAGGAGGCGCTGGTCGGGTACTTCGGCGCCAGCTACGTGGTGATCGATCCGGTCACCGGGGAGGTCACCACCAAGGGGAACCTGGGCGGTGGCTACTCGTCGAGCGGGGACATCGTCTCGGTGATCGGCGGGGGCACGTACCTGACCGTGAAAGGCAACGGCTGCGGGGATTGCATCGTGCAGGTGGATCCGTCCACCGGGGCGCTGGTGCAGAACCTCGGGAGCGTCGGCTACGGGGCAGTGTACGGCCTGGCGTTCTGGGCGGGCGAGCTGTACGGCTTCACCAGCCTGGGTCAGCTCTTCGTCTACGATCTGGTGACGAAGAAGTCGACCCCGATCACCATCCCCAACCAGCCGCCCTCGCTCTCGTTCTACGGGGCCGGGTCGACCACCTGCGCCCGGCTCCTCAAGCCCTGAACCGCCCCGCGCGGCGCCCCTGGCCGTGGTAACCTCGGCGGGGATGCCCTTCCAGATCGAGGCCTTCCAGAACCGCTACCTTGCCCCGGAGCAGCGCCGCGTCGACGCGATCCTCACGGTCACGGCGGGGGGCGAGCTGTCGACCCCTCCGCAGCTCGCGGTGGGCTTCATCCTCGACAAGTCGGGGTCGATGCAGGGCGACCGGATCCAGGCGGTGATCCGGGCGGTGAACGCCGCGATCACCCTGCTCGACGAGCGGGCCTGGTTCTTCCTGGTGGGCTTCGACTCCACCGCGTCGATCCTGCTGCGGGACGGGCAGGCCACGGACGAGCACCGGAGGGCCGCCGCCGCCGCCCTGGCCACGCTCCACGCCGCCGGGGGCACCGCCATGTCCACCGGGCTCCGGGCGGCCCGCGCCTTCTTCGAGCGGTACCCGGACGCGATCCGCCACGCCATCTTCCTCACGGACGGGAAGAACGAGTCGGAGGTCAGCGCCCAGGTCGCCCTGGAGCTGACCCGGTGCGAGGGCCTCTTCCAGTGCGACTGCTGGGGGGTCGGCACCGACTGGAAGATCGGCGAGGTCCAGGAGATCGCCCGGGTGCTGCTGGGCAAGGCCGCGCTGATCCCGGATCCGAAGGGGGTGGAGGCGGCCTTCCGGGCCTCCATCGAGAAGGCCCGGGGCAAGGCGTTCAAGGACGTGCGCCTGCGCCTCTGGACCCCGCAGACCGCCTCGCTGCTCCAGGTCAAGCAGGTGACGCCTTCCCTCGACGACCTGACGGATCGGCTCCGGCCCGCGGGGCCCCAGCTCCACGAGGTCGCCACCGGCGCCTGGAGCCCGGGAGAGTCCCGGGATTTTCACGTGGTCATCGAGGTCAAGGCGAGCGCCGTGGGCAACGAGATGCTGGCGCTTCGCCCGTCGGTCGCCTACGAGGAGCCGACCCCCTCCGGCTGGACCCCCCGCGAGGATCGCTCCCCCCAGGGCCGCGTCATCGCCCAGTGGTGCGCCGAGGACGGGCTCACCTCCCGGATCGACGAGCAGGTCGCCTACTACACGGGGCAGAGCGACCTGGCAGAGTCGATCCGCCGCGGCCTGGAGCAGCAGGAGGCCGGCAACGAGGTGGCGGCCACCCAGCTCCTTGGCCGCGCGGTCCGCCTCGCCCACGCCACCCAGAACACCGAGATGACCCAGCGCCTCGCCCGGGTCGTCGAGGTCCTCGACCCGGCCCAGGGGACCGTGCGCCTGCGCCGCGACGCCCGCAAGGCCGCCACCATGGAGCTCCAGCTCGAATCGAGCACCACGCGCCGCCTCCCCCGGCCCCCCGCCAAGCCATGAGCGCCGCGCGCCCCTGCCCCGCTGGCCACCTCTCCACGGAGCCCGACTACTGCTCCTCCTGTGGGGCCCCCATGGGCGCGTCGCCCTCCCCGCCGCTGGCCGTGGTGTCACCTCCCCCGCCTGCCCGCGTCAGCCAGCCTCGCGCCGCCTGCCCGCTCTGCGCCAACCCCCTCACCCCGGAGGATCGCGCCTGTCCGTTCTGCTGTTACGCGCTGGATCTCCCCCCGCTCCCTCCGCTCCGGCGTGCCCCGGACTTCCCCTCCCCTCCGCGCTGGCTCCTCGTCGTCCGCGTGGACCCCGCCCTCGACGACGACCCGGACCCCGCCTTCCCCTGCCCCGTCGGCGCCCCGGAGATCGAGCGCGAGGTGGACGAGGAAGAAATGACCCTGGGTCGAGGAGACCTCACCCCCTGGCCTCCTCTCCCGGCTGGGCCGAAGGGGGAAAGGGAGCGAGGGAGGTTGTCGCTGGGGGATCCCGGGGTTTCCCGGCGCCACGCGGCGCTCCGCAAGGAGGAGGGCGGGCTGTGGATCGTCGACCTCGGCTCGACCAACGGTACCCGGCGCAACGGGGCCGCGCTGGAGGCGCACGTCCGGGTGCTGCTCCAGCCTGGCGACGAGGTGACGCTGGGCCGATGGACGCGGCTGCTGGTACGGCAGCGGTGAGGCTCACTGCCCCCGCTGCGCTTGCTCGACCAGCTCGGCGAGGGCAGCGAGCAGGTCAGGCTCCGGGGGTCGCTGGTGCTCGCGGCGGTGCAGCTCGGTGAAGACCTGCTCCGGGGTGAGATCCCGGAGGCTGGTCGCCCCGAGGGCGTCGCCCAGGGAGCGAGCCACGGAGGCCCCGTGGCGGGTCACCCGCACCAGCCGCGCCCCCTTGTCCCGCAGCGCGTCCTCGATCCGCCGGATCAGGGCGGGTTCGGGGCGGGTCACCTCCACGGCCACGTCCAGGAAAGGCCAGACCTCGGGGGGGGCGCTCCTGGGGGCGTCGAGCCGCCGGAGCGCCTCCTCGACCTCCGGCAGCGGCAGCGCCCCGGAGGCAGGCACCCGGAGCATCTGCGCCGCCCTGGGCACCGGCAAGCTCCTCACGTCCGCGAGGGCGCCCCGGTCCAGGTCCACGCGGAGCACTTGATGCGGGTAGTCGGCTTCTGCCACCGAGAGCGGCAGGGGGGAGCCGGAGTAGCGGAGGTGCTCGTGGGGGCCGATCCGCTGGGCCAGGTGCAGGTGACCGAAGGCCCCGTAGGTGATCCGCTGCTGGAAGAGATCCGCCGGGAGGGCGTGCTGGTTCCCCCCCAGGATCTTCCGCTCGCTCAGCTCCGACAGGGCGCCCCCGACGAAGTAGGCGTGGCCCAGGGCGAGGATCGCCTGCTCGGCCTCGCGCGTCGCCTCGATCTCGTCCAGCACCGCGCCGTAGACCCGGCGTACCCCCTCGATCAGCGGGTCGAGCCCCTCCTCCCGCACCGGAGGGAGGTCCGCCGGTCGCAGGAAGGGGACCGCCGCCGCCCAGGCCCGCACCTGCCCTCCCTGGCGCAGCGGGACGGCGAGGCGCACCCTGCCCGCCTCCTGGGGCCTCGGGAGCGCGCCGACGATCTCGATGGCGAGGGCCTCCAGGATGGGGTTCGGGGCCTCCAGGCGCCCCGCGGCGTCGTGGTTGCCGC
This sequence comes from uncultured Polyangiaceae bacterium, assembly GCA_964605685.1. Lineage (GTDB taxonomy): Bacteria > Myxococcota_A > Polyangia > Polyangiales > Polyangiaceae > JANWXX01. The sequence goes on along the minus strand of CAZSDX010000062.1, from coordinate 15,021 downwards.
CGATGACGACGATCTGCAGCTCGGGCATCCTCCGGCGCGCGGAGGCCAGGAAGCGGTACCACTGGAGCTGCGCCGCCGCCGAGGGATTGGTGGTATCGAAGACGTCGCCGCAGACCAGCAGCGCGTCGATCCGCTCCGACTCCAGCGTATCCAGGAGCCACGCGAGAAACTGATCGTGCTCCCAGGTCCGCTCCCAGTCCCGGAGCGTGTGGCCGAGGTGCCAGTCCGCCGTGTGCAGCAGCCTCATGGGGCCGGGGGTACCGCGCCGCCCGGCCCGGGTCCAGCCCTCCGGCGGGGGACGACCGGAGGCGGGCCAGCCCCGGCGAAACTTGCTCCCCTGCGGGGCCGCCTGGCCTGGTACGCTGCCTCACCGTGCCCCCGGAGACACGATCTCGATGGATGACGCGGTGCCGCAGCCGCCGGGGGCTCCCCGTGGCGCCGTGAGCAAGGGGCGACTCGCCGGCGCCTTGCTGGGGGCGCTCCTGTCGGCCCGCGAGGCGGCGGCGCAGAGCGGGAGGCCCCCCCCGGAGCGGCCCCGCAGGCTCTCCCCCTACGAGCAGCGCACGCTGATGGATGTGCTCCAGGCCCGGCGCGAGGTCGTCGACGAGGCCCCCGAGGGCAAGGAGATCGAGGCCATCGAGGTGGTCTCCCTCAACGTCATCCAGCCCCAGGACCCGGCGCCGCTCTGGCTCAACGGCCTCCACCGGACCTCCCGGGCCTACGTCATCAAGCGGGAGATCCTCCAGCACGAGGGGGATCGCTACCGCAAGGTGCTGCTGGACGAGAGCGCGCGCATCCTGCGCGCCCTGCCCCAGCTCTCCGTGGTCTCCTACGTCGCGCTGCGCTCCCGGGCCCCGGGCAAGGTGCGGGTGCTCTTCCTCACCAAGGACGTATGGAGCCTCCGGGGAGGTGTGGAGGTCTCCTACTCGCAGGGAGGCCTGGAGAAGATCACCGTCGTCCCCGCGGAGACGAACGTGGCGGGGCTGCACCACACCGCGTCGATGCGCTACGAGGGGCTGCCGGCCTCGTACATGGTGGGGGCCAAGTACGCGATCCCCCGGATCGTGGGGACGAGGTACTACGGCTCCGCGGAGTGGAACGTGATCCTCAACCGGGCGAGCGGCCAGGTGGAGGGTCATTTTGGACTCCTCTCGGTGGGGCGCCCGCTGTTCGCGTCGATCACGCCCTGGAGCTACGGGCTGGCGTCGGCGTTCCGCAAGGACATCACCCGGCGCTACGTCAACGCGGAGGTGGGCACCTTCGACGCCCTGGCGACGCCCCAGGATGACCGGATCCCCTTCGCCTACCGGAGCTGGAACCACGCGGCGAACCTGTTTCTCACGCGGTCCTTTGGCTGGGGGATCAAGCACGACGTGACGGTGAATTTCGAGGGCAGGTACCGGTCGTTCTCGCTGCCGGATCTCGCCGGGTACGATCCGGTGGCGGTGGAGGAATTCCGGAGGACCAAGGTGCCCCAGACGGACCACCAGGCGGGCCCAGGCCTCTCGTACCGGACGTACACGTCCGATTTCATCACCGTGCTGGACTACGACACCTTCGGCCTCCAGGAGGACGTGCGGGTGGGGCACGAGCTGGGGGTGAGGATCTACCCGGTGCTCCGGGCGCTGGGGTCCTCCCGGGATTTCTTCGGTACCCAGGCCACCGCCGCCCACGCCTGGCCCCTGGGGGACGGCTTCGCGCGGCTGTGGGCCTCGTCGACCAACGAGTTCACCGGGAAGGAGATCAGCGACGGCGCGCTGGAGCTCCGGGGCAACGTCACCACGCCTCGCCTCGGTTTTGGCCGCTTCCTCCTGGCGGTGAACAGCCTGCAGCGCTACCGGAATTACCGCACGACCACCGCCTTCCTGGGGGGCGATACCAACCTGCGGGGGTACCCGTCGAGCTACTTCGTCGGCAAGGACCTCTTCGTCTTCAACTTCGAGTTCCGCTCGCGGCCGGTGGAGATCCTCACCGCGCAGGTGGGGTTTGCCCTGTTCCACGACGTGGGGGATGCCTACGATGGCCCTGGCGATTTCCGGGCGCGCCGCAGCGTCGGGCTGGGCTTCCGCGCGCTCTTCCCGCAGCTCAGCCGGATGGTGCTCCGGGCGGATCTGGCCGTCCCGCTGTCGCTGGACGGGCTCCCGCCGGACGTGCCCCCGGTGGGGTTCTTCCTCGCGTTCAACCAGGCCTTCCGCCTGGACCCGGAATAACCCCCAGCCCAGCACCCGGCCTGCGGTCTTCTTCAGGGCGCTCCGGGCCAGCCGCTCGGCCCCCCCGACGAGCTGGACGAGCAGCGTCCGCTCCTCCTTGAGGCGGCGGACCTCCTCGCGCAGCCGCTCGATCTCGCGCCAGTGGGTGTAGGGGATATAGTCGTCGAAGGTGTTGGGCGGCACCCGGAGCGGCTCCGCGTCCTCCGGGGTCTCGGCCCGCACGTAGTAGCGGTTGAGGCCGTCGAAGGTGGCGTAGAGGTAGCCAGCGTCGAGGAGGATGGTCTCCCAGCGGTCATGGGAGGTGGTGGTGGTCCGGGGGCGCGTGGCCTCGACCAGGATCACCCTGGGGCGAAATCGCCGGAGATCCGCCCCCGCGAGCACCTCCCGCTCGTGCCCCTCGACGTCGACGGAGAGGAAGTCGATGGGCCCGGTGACGTGGCGCTCGCAGAGGGCCGCCAGCGTGGTCACCGGCACCGGGAAGACCCGGTAGGTGTAGCCATCGCGGGCGTGGTTCTTCGCCTCCTCCTCGGAGAACGTGGAGAGCCCCCCGTGCTCGACGGGGAACTCGTAGAACGGCAGCGTCCCCTCCTCGCTGGAGACCCCGACGTTGACGCAGATGTCCCGGGGTCGCCCCCCGGAGACGCGGCGGTGGGCGGTGGGGGACGCCTCCACGTTGAGCCCGCGCCAGCCCCGGTCGTAGAAGTGCTTGGTCAGCGAGCAGCTCACCGGGTCGTAGGCCCCCACGTCGATGTAAAACCCGTCGCGCTTGTCCCCGAAGACGCGCCGCAGCAGCACGTCCTCTCCGTTCTGGGCGTAGGAGATCATCGTCATCAGGAGCGCTCCCGGGAAGAAGCAGATCGGTAGCCCGCGCACCTGCGGTAGACCTCCAGGGTCTCTCGGGCGGTGCGATCCCAGGTGAACGAGCGGGCGTGGGCGAGGCCGAGGTCGCGCAGGCGCTCGCGGCGGACCGGATCGGTCAGGAGCGAGACCGTCGCGTCCTCCAGCTCGGAGGCGCTCTGCGGGGCCACGTAGCACGCCGCCTCCCCGCCCGCCTCCACGAGCGCCCCGCCCCGGGTGGTGACCACGGGGCAGCCCGAGGCCATGGCCTCCAGCACCGTGAGGCCGAACCCCTCGTAGATCGAGGGAAGAAGGTGGAGCTCCGCGTGGCGATAGAGCCCCGGGAGATCGGACGGGTCCACCTCCCCCAGCAGCCGGATCGCCCCCGGCGGCGCCTCGCTCAGCAGGGAGCGCAGCTTGCGCGGCGGCGCCTCCGTCCAGCTCCCGACCAGCACCAGCGGCACCCCGGTGGCGCGGAAGATCTGCCGGTAGGCGCGCAGCAGCAGATCCACCTGCTTGCGGTGATCGCAGGCCCCCACGTAGAGGCAGTAGCGCAGCGGCAAGGAGAAGCGGCGCACCTGCGCGGCCCGCTCGCCCGCGGGGGCCTCGGGCCGGAAGGTGTCATGATCGACCCCCTGATGGATCACGGAGATCCGCTGGCGAGGGATCGACAGGAGCTGCTCCAGGTCGAGGGCGGTGGCGTGGGAGACGGCGATCAGACGATCCGCCAGGTGGTAGCGGAGGTAATCCTTGGCGCGGCGGACGGGCTCGTTCCAGAGGCGACGCGGGATGTACCACTGGGGCATGCGCAGGGGGATCAGGTCGTGGCAGGTGACCACCGAGCCGTAGCTGCTCGAGATCATCGCCTGAGGCCCCTCGACGAAGTGGACCACGTCGGGGGCGTTCCGGATCAGGGTCGGGTACAGCCGGAGCCAGCGGCGGGCGAAGTAGCGGTCGTAGTGGGCGGTCTGCCGGGCAGGCGGGGGCAGCGGGGTGGCGTGGTTCTCGGGGCGGAGCGGGGCCTCGTGGGGCGCCTCGTCGGGGGAGAACACGGCGAGGAACCGCTCGTCGGGGGCCAGCTCGCCGCGGAGCCGTTCGAGGCCGTGGGCCAGGCCCACCTCGTAATTTCCGATACCGCGGTAGCGAGCGAGGGTGTTGTAGGAGGAGAGATCGAGGCAATAGGAGGGCATGGTGCATCGAGGCGACAGGCGCCGGATGGAGCCGGCGCTGGCCCCTCGCTCAGGGGGCGGGCTTGCGGCCGGCGATGAAGATGGCCGGGGAAGAGGCGAAGCCGGTGATCTGGAAGAAGAGGTTGTCCTTGTGGTGCTTGTAGCGGGCCCTGGGGCTGTCGTCGGCGGAGTAATCGTCCAGCCCCCGCTCGCACACCTCGAAACCCTTGCTCCGCAGGAGCCAGCCGAGGGTGGAGAGGGTGAAGTGGGTGAGGTGGATCTCCTCCTCGGAGGACTCGAGGAGCAGCCGGGGGAAGCCCACCTCCCGGGAGAAGGATCGGCCCAGGGCGAAGCCCGCGGCGGAGGCCAGGAGCTTCTTCGACAGGTTCAGGTTGTAGTCGGTGTTGGGCACCGCCACGGCGAAGACGCCGCCGGGCCTGAGCAGCGCGTGGCAGCGCTCCACGACGAGCCGGGGCTCGGGGACGTGCTCGAGCACGTGCCAGAGGGTGATGACGTCGTAGTGCCCCCGCGGGAGGTCGAGGTCGAGCAGGTCCCCGTGGTGGACCGTGAGCCCGTGGCGTTCCCGGGCCATGCGGACCCCCTCGGAAGAGATCTCCGTCCCCTCGAACGTGAAGTGCTCCCGGGCGGCGGCGCCGAAGTCGCCCTGCCCGGTGCCCACGTCCAGCAGCCGCCCGCCGGGGCACAGCCGCAGGAGCCGCTGGACCCGGCGGCGCCACATGGCCTTGCGCCCCGGCTCCCGGTCCCAGTGGTCGTAGTGGCCGGCCTGGGAGTAGAACCGCTCGATGGCCGCGGAGCTGGGCCGCGGGGAGACGTAGAGCGTACCGCAGTCGAGGCAGCGAACCACGTCGGAGAAGGAGTGAAAGGGCTCCCGCTCGCTGGAGCCACAGACGCCGCAGGGGGCCTGGACGCGCTCGACGAGGGGCGACACCTTCCCGCTCGTCGTCTCGGCTGTCTCGTGCATGGCGGGGCTATAGCATGAGGGGAAACCCAGCGAAAGCTGCGCTAAGGTGGGCGCTGATTCATGACCAAGGATGCCCTCGGACCGCTCTCGGTGGTGCGCAAGGCGCTCGGGGCGATCACCTCGCTGCCGCGGCAGATCGCCCAGGCGCGGCGCTACGTCCGGCTGACCCCGTTCCCCACCGACTCGGAGGACGGGCGCGCTGCCGAGCGCTACCGCGTCGCGGCGCTCACCACCGCCACCAGCTTCCTGTCCCGGGGGCTCGGGGCCGCGGTCAGCCTGGTGTCGGTGCCGCTGACTATCGGCTACCTGGGCAAGCAGCAGTACGGGCTCTGGATGGCCATCAGCTCGCTGCTGACCTGGGCGGCGCTGGCGGATTTCGGCCTGGCGCGGGGGCTGCAAAACCAGCTCAGCGAGGCCCACGGCAAGGAGGACCGCGCGGGGGCGGCGCAGGCGATGTCCACCGCCTTCTTCGCACTCCTCGGGCTGGCGTCGCTCTTCGCCGTGGCCTTCGCGCCGCTGCTGCTCCTCGTCCCCTGGGGGTCGCTCCTGAAGATCACCGAGCCGGCGCTCCTGGCGGAGCTGGTGCCGACGCTGGCGGCGGTGATCGCCGTGTTCCTGGCCCAGTTCCCCCTCAACGTGGTGGGCCAGGCCTACGCGGCCTACCAGCGGGGGCACGTCGCCAACCTCTTCGGCATCGCGGGCAGCGTGCTCTCGCTGGCGGTCTTGCTGCTGGTGATCCGGCTGAAGCTCGGCCTCCCGTGGCTCATCCTGGCCAGCGGCGGCTTCGGCCTGCTGATGACCCTGGCCAACCTGGTGTACATCGTCCACGACCTCCCCTTCCTGTGGCCTCGCTGGTCGCTGGTCTCGCTGCGCCGCATGGGCGACCTGGTGCGGGTCTCCACGCCGATGCTCCTGTTCCAGCTCGGGTCGCTGCTGATCAACGAGATGCAGATCCTCATCATCGCCCGGACCAGCGGGGTCTCTGCGGTGACCGACTACTCCATCTTCCAGCGGGTCTTCGCGCTCCCGGTCTTCGTCGTCGCCATGATCGACGGGCCCTACGTGCCCATGTTCCGCGAGGCCCACGCCCGGGGCGACGCGCGCTGGTTCCGCGACACCTTCTTTGGCCTCCAGCGCACCAAGGTGCTCCTCACCCTCCTCGCCACCGGCTTCTACCTCCTCTTCGGCGACCTGATCGCCCGCCTGCTCAGCGGCCACTCGGTCTCCTTCGGCTGGCAGGTCTGGATCGCCGCCGGCGTCCTCCTCGTCGTCGGCTGCTGGAACGGCAGCTACAACAACCTCTTCTTCGCCGTCGAGCGCCTCTGGACCCTCGTCTTCGCCACCGTCGCCAACGGCCTGGTCACCTTCCCCCTCACCTATTACCTCGGGAAATCCCACGGGATCCTCGGCGTCGTCGTGGCCACCACCGCCTTCTCCCTCCTCGTGTCGAGCTGGATGCTCCCGGTGCTCTCCCTCGACATCTTCCGCAAGCCGATCCCGCCCCGCCCCGCCCCCGAGGAGCCCAGGTGAGCAAGAAACGCGAAGCGACCCCCGCCCCGTCCTCCCCGCGGCCCGAGCTCCCCGTCGGGCCCCGCCTCGAAGCGGTCCTGGAGATCGCCCACCGGGCGCGGCGCCCTGTCCTCCTCGAAGGCCCCACCGGCGTCGGCAAGAGCGAGGTCGTCCAGGGCCTCGCCCGCCGCCTCGGCGTCGGCTTCGCGGTCCTCGACCTCAGCCTCCTCGAGCCTCCCGACCTGGTGGGCCTCCCGGTCATCGACCAGGGGCGCACCACCTACGCTACCCCCCGCCTCCTGCCCCGCGACGGCGAGGGTATCCTGATGCTCGAGGAGCTGAACCGCGCCGAGCGCTACATCCAGCAGCCGGCCCTCCAGCTCCTGAGCGCCCGGCGCCTCCACGAGTACGAGCTGCCTCCTGGCTGGTCCTGCTTCGCCGCCATCAACCCGGAGATCGGCGACTACCAGGTCACCCCCCTCGACCCTGCTCTCCGCGCCCGCTTCCTTCACCTCCCGGTGCGTGCTGACCGCGGCGCCTGGCTCGCCTGGGCGGTCGGGGCCGGCCTCCACCCGGCGGTCCTCGCCCTCGCCCGCGCCCACGACCGTATCCTCGACGACGTCCCTCCCCGCACCTGGACCTACGTCGCCCAGCTCCTCCGCGTGCTCCAGCCCGCCGAGCGCGCCAGCAACGCGCTGCTGCGCGACCTGCTCTCCGGCTACCTCCCTCCCGCCTGGGTCGAGGCCCTGCTGGCCCAGCGCGAGGGCTGGGACGCGGACCTGGAGGTGGACGTCCCCCGCCTGCTCTTCGAGTACCGCGACGGATGCCCCCAGCAGGCCGTCGTGCGCCGCTACCGCGATCGCGGTGAGACGGATCGCCTCGACGAGATCGCCCGCCGGCTCCTCGCCATCCTCCAGGGGCCGGAGGCCGGGGTGCTCGCTTCCCGCAAGGAGCTGACCCTGGCCTCCTTCGAGGCGCTGCTCCCGGACCTCCCCGGCGACCTCCGGGAGCAGCTCCAGGAAGCGCTGGGCGCCAACCCGACGCTGCTGGGGCTGAGCGAGATCAAGCCCGAGGAGCTCCTCAAGGGGTACGGCGGGAGCGCGACCTCCCGCAAGGTCGCCTCCTGGACCGCGGACCCGCTCAGGCACCACCGGGTCGCGCTGCTGGTGACGGCGCTCCGGGTGCACCTGCCTGCCCGGGCCGATCTCGCGGAGCTGAAGCGGAGCAACGCGCCGCGGATGAGCCTCGGCCAGTTCCTCGCCCAGGTCGGCACCCGCTGGGGGACGCCCCTGGTGGAGACGCTCCAGCGGCTCGGCCTCACCCCCATCCGACCTGGCGCGTGATGGAGGTCAAAAAGGCCACTGGGAGACCTGCGGGGGGGAGAGTTTCCCTTCGCCGAGGGAATCGAGTGCGATCCGCTGGATATGGCTCTTATGGCCTCCGTAGAGAAAGATCTCCTGGCAGGTGATCGCCGTGGGACGGATGCCCCCGTACGCCTTCGGGGTGAACGGAAACTTTTGCCAGATCATCCCATCGGACAGACGAACCACAAGGAGGCTGACGCCATTCTTTTCCTCTGCCGCTCCGATAGCTGCATACCCACAGCCCACTGCCCATCCGGTGGCTGCGGCATGCTCCGGAACGTTGGCCACGGCTTTGAGCGAGGCCTTCAGCGTGTTCGGGTCTGTTGTGTAGTCCGCCCGGAGCAGGGTTCTCTTTTGGTAATAGTATTCTTTTTGGGCATCCTCTCCGTAAGTGACCACGAGATCGACGCCGTCGGTCCCGAGGCTGGTGAAGCCTCGCTGGTAGGTGGTTGCGTGGATAAACAGATCCTGGATCCCTTTCCCCGCCACCCACGCCACCCATCCACTCTTCCCCGCAGCGCTCAGGTTGAAGAAGAACGAATCTTCATGCCCGAATTCCAGGAAAGCGGGCAACCCGGAGAAATGTTTTTCTGGGGAGTAGATGAGCTCCCGCTCTTTGCTGTTCCATGGCGAAGCGTAGATCCCATCCCCCCAGGTGATTACCCAGTTCTTCGTCCCGAAGTAGTCCTCCTTGTCCGTCATCGCCGCCTCCCCGGTCGCTATCTCGAAGGTTGGCGTCTGCCCCACTTTTCCTGCCATCACAAACGACTTGCTCCCGTCCGTATCCTCCAGGTGATCGAGGAAGTACGTCCCGTCGTTCGGGGAGCGTCCCATGGTCAGGTAGCAGTTGTTGATGTCCGCATTCGCGATGGCCCCTGCGAAGGTCCCATCCATTCTCCAAAAATCCAGTTCAAATCCTTCCATTCCCAGGCGACCCAGGAACAGGTGCGGCGGGTTCGCCCACCGATCCAGCCAAAGCCCCGAAGGCCACGGGAACGGAGCAGGAGGCAAGATCAATTCCTGACAGGCAACGTCCTGGATCCCCGTCGACACGCAAGGCCCCCACTCCAGCGGCGCCGGCGGAGTCCCTCCGCTTGGCATGAAGTAGTAGGTGCAGGGGCTGTTCTTTGGCTTGTACGGGATCCAATCTGCACCGATCAACGGAAATCCCCCGCTCCCCACACCTCCCGAACTCCCTCCCGCGCCTGCCGTCCCTGCTCCCGTGGAACCGGAAACCCCTGCTCCGGAAGCCCCTGAGGTCCCTGCCGAAGAACCCCCCTGGGAAGATCCTCCCGGGGAAGAAGGCGGGGTATCCCCTCCGGAACAACCGAAATAGAGTCCAACGAGGGAGACCCCCGCCAGCACAGCCCCCAAGGAGGATTTTTTCAGAAACACGAGGCAAGCTCCTGGAAGGGGTACACCGCGGCGGGGAGGCTCTGCAATCGCTCCACCTTGAGCAAGGGATTCTTCTTCGAACCGTCTTCGATCACAAAGCGGTATCCAGCAGGTTCCACGATAGGCTTATCGTACAGCTTCCCTTCCCGAAGCAGGCGTGCGGTCACCTGGGGCGGGCCCTTCACCTCCACGCGTGACAGCGTGTGCTTGCGGAGCGCCGAGGAGGAAGAGGCCAACAGCAACTGTCCATCCTGATCGGTCAGCAGCCAGCGCTCCTCGAAGACCCCCAGGTTGGGCCAGGCCGCCCACTCCTTCACCTGCCCCGACACCGGATCCACGCTGATCAACCGGACCTTGGCAAAACCTGGCGGACCTTTCTTTTCGTCCAGCACCCAGAGCTTTCGATCCACCGGCGTGAACGTGGCCGACAGCACACGACCGATGCTCCCCTCCAGCGGGATGGAGAAGTAGCCCCCTCCCTCCCGGACGCTCTGGGCCCAGAGATCCGCCGCTGGTTGATTCGGTTTGTCCTGCCCGCGAAGAAGGAAAAGAAGCCCCAGGGTCGTGGAATACACCGTTGCCATGCTCGTTTCTGCGCGTGGCGTCGGCAACGGATTCGAGGCGACCGGGAGCGCCAGCGAAGGGAAAGATTCCGCCGTGGGGAAACCTGGAAACCCTCCTCGCCCACCGCCTGCCTCCACGAGCCTGACCCGCGCCTCGCTGGTGGTGAGCGCCTTGCCGCCCTGGATCGAGATCCCATCCCGGAGCGTCATCCCGTCATCTTCCAGGAAAAGCACCGAGGGGACGGCGGTCCCCAGGCCACGCCCTCGCAGGGGTTCCGCCGAGGAAACACGCTGCGCGCCGGATTGAACGAGGGCACGAACCGCAGGCGTCATCGCAGGCTCCGGCAAGGGGAGGAAGCCCCCCGCTTCCGTCAGGTAGTGAAGCCCAAGTCCGGGGAGATCCTGCACCAGACGCCACTCTCCGGGCCGGGAAACCACATCGCCTGGGTGGATGAGATCGCAAGCCTCGCAGCCGTCCGGAGGCAAGATTTCGGAGACAGAGCACTCCCCTCCCCAGCAACCGAGCCCCAGGAGCGGAGCGCTGGTGGTCTTCTTGCCCACCCCGATCTGGATCTTTCGGGAGACGGGGTAAAGGGATTCGTAGTGGTTGGCGAGCTGCTCCCCGCTGGAACCATCGAGCTTCTTGTGAATCCCTGTTTGCTGGAAGTTCACCGTCATGCCGACGCCGGAAACCGCATGCATCCAGAGACGACCGAGACGCACTTCACCGGGTTCCGGGAGCCCCGCGGAAGGGTAACCCATGAGGGCCCAGAAATTCAGATCTGCGGTGAAATCCCAGGCAACCGATTCGCGAAGACCGAAGTCGTAGGTGCGCAACACAAGCGAGGATTTCGATCGCGGTTGCCCGTTGATACGCAAGCGGTGGAATGGAGTCGCAGGTGCTTCGTTTTCCAGGGTTACTTGCTGGAAACTATCGTTCACAGCCGCATCGATGAAACAGTTGATGCTGTTGGGAGGAGGAGGCTTCTTGTTCCAGCAGAAGCGGACCTCGGTGGCGGGAACGGGGGTGGGCTTCAGGTCGCCAAGCAGGTTGCGAGAGCCCTGGAGGTCTGCCTTGATCCCCTGCGTCGGATGCAGTTGGGTCACCACCTCGCACGTCTGGAACGCGCCGAACCCTAGCGGCTTGCACTTCACCTCGCTGGTCGTGAACCCGGTGTAGAAGTTGGGAACGGGCACTGGTTCGCAGGCGTTTCCCAGACGCTCTGCCTTGTGGACCTTCTCCGACTCCAGGTTGTCGTTCTGCTGCGTCGGATTGAACGCATACCTGCAGTTATCCATGCTCTCGCAGACCCCATCCGAATCACCGTCGCCCTTGTGCGCGCCGAAGGGGTGGGGTTCAAATGGACAAGGATCGCACACGTCCGGCGTTCCATCCGCGTCGCTGTCCTTGAAGGCGAAGGAGCCAAACGGCTTAAAATTGCAGTTGTCAAAGGGATCAGGGAGCCCATCTCCATCGGAGTCCTTGAGGAGTTCCGAGATCCACTTGCTCGTCTCCGGGGTGTACGTCGGTGCGTAAGCGGATTGAGAGCAGTTCCCCCACGTCGTGATCCCGAAGACGATGGGCTGATTGCTCGTGCTGATGAAACCAGGGACAGGTGTCGGAGTCAACTGCGCCTTCCCTTTCGTGGTTCCCCCAAGAACAACCGGCCCCCCGCTGTCACCCCTTCCGGCGAGCACGTACCCCTTTGCCTCGGGGAATGGATGAGCCGGAGGCCAGTAGTCGCATTCAGGGGCTTGCGCTGGAGGAGATTCAGGGTTCGGAAAGGTATACCCATTCGCATCCAGCATGATCTGCGGGACCATGGCGTACCCATGACGCTGGGAACAACTTTTCCACCCAAGCTCCCTTCCAGGATCGTATTGGAAATCGTACCAGCGCATGATACCGTAGGCTTTGGTTTTTGGAAGGTTGTTCAAACCATACCCAACGATGGTCACGTTGGGCTTTTCCGACAAGACCCAGTCCTCGATGATCTTCTTGCCAAACAGCGAACCGTTCGCGATCAACCCCTTGGAGGGATCCGCGTAAACCGGGGACACCAGCACCTTCGCGATCAATTGCGGCGGCAACGGGTTATCCAGAAGGAGCGCGATCATATCTCCACGCCAGGTTTGCGCTGTAAAAATACCCGCATCAGGGGTCACCTGATCGTCGCAGATGGTCTGCTCACAAGAGACGACATCCTTGGTACAAACCTCTCCTTCGGGAATGGGGCAGGCGCTCGCGTCAAACAGCGAGGGATGAAGGCGCATGGCCACAGCGGTACGCTTGATCGTGGAGGGATTGGTGATGTTGCCACCCACCCCGGCGAAGGAGATCTCCCGGGGAGACCAGGTACCACACCCCGCAGCCATCCCTGCCGGGAGGCAATGGGACGCGGAGAGGACAACGGTGGGGGAAATGGCCACCGCGCTGCAGCCCCAGGTCCCGACGAAAGGAAAGGCGTTGGTTTGATCGATCAAACCGTTGATGACCGGAGCTTGCCGTGTGCTCAACGCCGGGGGAGATTCAGGAGACTCTTGGAGGTCGCCTCCGCAGCCCCCCCCCCGCAAACATTGTGCCAATGAGAGAGCCAAGCAACCACCTTGATGAGTTTTGCGTCATGGAGATCTCCTCGCTCCGGAGAGTATCCCGGAAACGCACGCCAGCGGCAAGAGGATTGGGATGAGCGACGATCCCCTCGCGGTGTGGCTGCGTTCCTTCGTGGCGGAGCCGCGTTTCCTGAAGAAGTACCCGCTCTACGCCGGGGTCCTGGCGAGGATGCGCCCGGTGGCAGACCTGTCCACGGACATCATGGCGGTCTCGTTCCACGATGGACGCTTCTACCTCCACGTGAACACGGATTTCTTCCAGAAGAACCCACACTACCTCGTGGGCGTGCTGCTCCACGAGGTTCACCACGTGGTGCTGGGCCACCTGACGCACCCGAAGTTTCGCGACCCGGCACACCCGGATCTGATGGAGATCGCCCTGGAGATCTCCGCCAACGAATACATCGACGAGCCGCTCCCGGGCGGCGTCCTGCTCCGGGACTACGAGCCCCTGGGCCTCCGCCCTCACCAGAGCACGATGCGCCGCTACGAGCGCCTGGTCGAGCTACGCCAGCAGGAGAAACTCAGGCTCCCGGACCGGCTTCACTTCGTGGACGAGCACCGCCGGGGCGCGGTCCCGCCGGTCCACCAGGCCCCGGTGCAGCGGCTCATCGAGGAAGCCCTGGACGATCTGGGCGACCCCCAGGATCCCCCGCGCCTCGCCGGAAAGACCCCGGAGTACCTGCTCCAGCAGCTTGACGTCCAGGGGCCTGCCAGGCCCTTTGACTGGAAGACGGCGCTCCGGATGTTCACCTCGCTCCAGCGGGCGCCCCGCCACAGCTACGCCCGACCCAACCGCCGTTTCCCGGAGCGAATCGGGGAGATCCCGGGGCGGATCTACACCTCCCGGGAGATCGAGCGCCCCGCCATCCTGGTCGCCCTCGACACCTCCGGCAGCATGAGCGACGCGGATCTGGAGGAGATCGGGCGCCAGCTCGCCCAGCTCGCCCAGCACACCCGCTTCCTGGTGGCGGAGTGCGACGCCATCATCCACCGGGTCTACCCCTTCCCGGGGCGCCTCGACGCGGTGATGGGCCGCGGCGGGACGGATCTCCGGCCCATCTTCGAGCCTTCGTTCCTGCGGACGCACCGGGTCCAGGGGGTGGTCTACTTCACCGATGGGATGGGCCCGTTCCCCGAGGCGGCCCCGCGGCTCCCTGTGCTCTGGGTGCTCACCGGCGAGGAGCCTTTTTTGTGTCCCTGGGGCCAGCAGGTGCGCCTCGCCTGAGCCGGTAACTTCGTCTGGAAGTGCTCGATGTGCCAGGCGAGGGGGGCCTCGTAGCGGAGCATCTGCTCCTTGGTGCCGCCGGCTTCGAGGACGTAGACGTAGGCGTCGGTGACGAAGAGGGTGACGTAGTAGAGGTGAGGGTTGTTGGCCTCGTCGTGGCCGAGGCGGAACTGCTTGCCGGCGAGGCCGGCGCTGGTCTTGACGTCGCGTTTTTCCAGGAGCGCGTAGCCGCTGGAGCGCATCTGCTGCTCGAAGGCGCGCTCGACGAAGGGGAGGTCGACCCTGGGATCGTTCTCGTGAGCCTTGATCCCGAGGACGACGCCGTCGGCGCTGACGGCCCGGTAGTCGAAGCCGTATTGATCCTTCAGCTCGGTGAAGGATCCGGGGGTCGCGGGGGCGAAGGGGCGGCCACAGCCGGTGGCCAGGAGCAGCGCGGCCAGGAGCAAGGGGCGGAGCGAGGTGGTCATAGGGAGAGCAGGCGGGCGAGGTTGTGGCTGGTGAGCCAGGGGAACGGGAGGCGCACGGAGGGCGGCGGCGTCGCCAGTCGCTTCGGGTCGAAGGTGATGGTGATGGTCGAGTAGGCGGCGCGATCGCGAAGGAACTTGAGGCGCCCCTCCATCCGCTCGATCTCGGAGGCGATCCGGTTTAGCTCCCGCTCGATCATCAGCGAGTCCTGCACCGTGTTCGCCCTGGCCAGGAGCTGCTCCAGGCGGTCGCGCATGGCGCGGGCGTTGCGGAGCCGGACCTCGGTGTCGAGGTACTCCTCGGTGACGTCCTGGGCGCTCACGTCCCGCTGGGTCACGTCGCCGAGTTTTTCCAGGCGGCCCACGGTCTCGTAGAAGCGCGCCGCGGGCACCCGCACGGTGATCTGCCGGTCGGTGCGCTTGGTGATGAAGCCGCCGACCTCCCGGGTGATCCGGTCCACCTCCGCGAGGCTGCTGGCCACCTCGAACACCGCCATCTGGAAGCTCGCGGTGTAGATCAAGATGGGCGACCGCTGCGCCTCGATCTTCCCCGCGGCCTTCTCGGCGGTCTCGCTCGCCTTGGCGTCGGGCTTCCTGTCCGCGGGCTGCCCCCCCGCGGTGTTCTGCGCGAGCTGGGGCTGCCCGGGGGGCGGGGGTGGCGCCGGGGGCGGGGGCGCCTCGTCGGGG
>CAZSDX010000061.1:0-18903 GCA_964605685.1 uncultured Polyangiaceae bacterium | reverse complement strand
ATCCTACGGGGGGAACTTTTGCCACAAGGTAGGAGAGATCCGGGCAAAGCGTAGCCCAAGGGCGAGGGGGGAGAAATTCCGGCAGTCCCGGAGGGGCCCCCCCGGAGGCAGCCACGCTTCCTTCGTCCACGTCCCCGTGCACGTCCCCGTGCTCGTCCTCGTCGGCGTGGCCGTGGCCGTGGAGGCCTTGTTCAGAAGGCCGTCCACGGTCCTGTCCACGGGTGTGGTTCCCGTCGACGAGGGCGCCGGGGTGAACCCCGGTGGCCTCACCGGCGGGCTCACGGTCGGTCCTGGGAACAAGGCCAGAAGCGTTGCGGGGTCGGACCCGCTCCGACACACTACCGGCATGACGGATCGAAAACCCTCCGATGACCTCAAGGAAGGGCTCTTCCTGCTCTTCCGGGCCGCCCGCGGCGCCGCCCAGGAGGTCTCGAAAGAGATCGACACGGCCAAGGTCGAGAAGGTCATCAACACCGGCGCCCGCGAGTTGGCCAGGGCCATCGAGAACGTCGGGAAATCCCTGAGCAGCGAGCTGGAAAAAACCTTCCAGGACAAGGACGCCCCCCCCCAGAACCCCCCTCCCTCCCGGGACGACCCCTCCCGGGATGACCCTCCGCCTCCCCGCTGAGCCCTCGCTACGCCGGGGCCACCCTCCGGACGACCGCCAGCCCGTCCTCGTGGCTCGCCAGCAGCGATCCCCCGCTGGCAACGGCAGCCTCCCTTCCCGGTGCAGCGAGGGATTTCAGACCTGCGGGGGGGAACGTTCAAAGATGAAAGGGATGCAACCAGGTCTGGTGAAAAACGCCGTGAAATTCGACCAAGGAGGGTTGGCACGGGAGCCGCATACAAGGGAAGGTACAGCGCCCGGACGCCGACGGTTTCCCCTCCCCTCCCCCCCACCGTCGCCCGGGCGCTTTTTTATTTTGTCCCTCGGCCAGCCTGACCAGGCTGGCCTCCCAGGGATCCGTGGGCAAGGTTTCACGTGAAACCTCTCGGCGCGCCGAACGAACGAGGCGCTTGACCGCCCGCGCCAGGCAGGCAAAAGCCGGAGCGTGGCAGGAAACACAGGTCGTCTGGGGCGCTCGCTCGCCTCCGTGCTGGTCCTGGGGGTGCTGGCGACCGCCCGCACCGGAGAAGCGCAGGGCCCCCGGTCCGTCGATGCCCGGGTCGCTCAGGCCCTGGAACGGGCCCGCACGGACCGGGGCATCGGGGCCTACGTGGCGCTGCGGGAGCTGTGGCGCCGCTGGGATCAGGTGGACCCCGCCCAGGTCGAGGAGGCGCTGGGGCTGGTGGAGCAGGACACCCGGGTGGCGCCTCCGGTGCGTTCCTACGCCGGAATGCTGGGGGCCTACGCCCGGCGGCGGCGCGGCGACCTGGCCGGCGCCCGGAACAAGCTGGCCTCCCTGGGCTACATCGACCGCTGGCTGGTCGTGGGCCCCTTCGACAACGAGGCCAAATCCTCCCTGTTCACCCGCTTCGGCCCCGAGGAAGACCTCGCCGCTCCCCTCTCCACCAACAAGACCTACGAGGGCAAGGAGCGCCCTGCCGCCTGGCGTCCCCTCCCGGATCCCTCCTCCTTTGGCTGGCTGGACCTGGGCAACGTGGTTCGCCCCGCCGAGAAGGTCTGCGTCTACGCCTCCACGTTCCTGCGGGCCGCCTCCTCCCGCAAGGACGCCCCCCGGGAGGCCCGCGCCTCCCTCTGGGTCGGGGCCGCTGGCTCCTTCCGGGCCTTCTGGAACGGAGAGGAGGTCCTCAACGATCCGGATCTGCGCTCCCTGGATGCGGATCGTATCGGGACCAAGGTCACCCTCAAGGCCGGCTGGAACCGCCTGACCCTCAAGGTCTGCGGCGACGAGGAAGGCCCCATGCTCCAGGTCCGGCTGGGCACGGAGGACGGCGGAAGCGGGCTCGCCTTCGAGAGCAAGAACGATCCGGCGCTCGGGGAGGCCGCTGCGAAGAACAGCAGCGGACAGGCGGAGAAAGCCCCGCCTCCCCTGGACCCGGAGGGCAAGATCAAGATCACCGCCCGGGGCGACCCCTACGCCCGCGGCGCCACGGGAAACGCCTCGCCGCGGCGCATGCCGCCCGCCCTGGGCCCCCTGGTGAGCGTGGGCCGGGTGCTGGGGGAACGGAAGCCTCCCGCCGCCCAGCTCGA
This sequence comes from uncultured Polyangiaceae bacterium, assembly GCA_964605685.1. Lineage (GTDB taxonomy): Bacteria > Myxococcota_A > Polyangia > Polyangiales > Polyangiaceae > JANWXX01. Next base: position 16,748 of record CAZSDX010000061.1, on the reverse strand, counting down.
AGCCCACGCTCGCTACCTCGCCCAGACCGGAGGCACCCCCCGCGGCCAGAACACCGCCCGGGACCTGGCCATCCGGGCCGCCGAGACCGAACCCACGGTGCCCCGCCTGCTGCTGGCCGCCGAGCTGGCCGAGGATCGCAACGCCCGCGCCGCCTGGATCACCCGCGCCCGCGCCCTCGATCCCTCCGGCGACCAGGATCTCGATGTGCTGCTGGCGGAGGCCCTCCTGGCTCGCTCCGGGACCAACTTCCGCGACGCCACGCCCTACTTCGAGAAGATCCTCCTGCGGGAGCCAAACCACATCGCCGCCACCCTGGGCAAGACCGAGCTCTACGAGGAGGCGGGCCTCCGGTACTCGGCGCTGGCGGTGCTGGAGGAGGCGGTTCAACGCTCCCCCCACTCGGTGGCCCTGCTCCGGGCCTACGCCCGCCAACTCCGGGTGGTGGGGCGCGCTACCGAGGCGGAGGCCGTCGAGCAACGCTACGCCAACCTCCGCTTCGACGACGTGACGCACCTGCGCGCCCGGGTCGAGCTGGCCGTTGCTCGCTGCGATGTCCCCGGCGGTACCCGCTGGCTGGAGCGCCTCCTGGAGCTCGATCCTGAGTCTTTTGGTACCCTGGACTTTGCTTCCCGGGGGTTCCGGGCGCTGGGGCAGAAGGACCGGGCGGTGGCCCTGCTGGAGCGGCGCCTGGAGAACGCCCCGGAAGACACGGACGCGCTCCGGGCGCTGGCGGACCTCCAGGGCGAGGAGGGCAAGGAGGAGGAGCAGACCAAGCTGCTCCGGAGGGTGCTGGCGCTCCAGCCGCAGGCCAAGGACGTGCGCGAGTACCTGGAGCACAAGCAGCCGCCGAAGATCCGGCGGGACGAGGCCTTCGCCTGGAGCAAGGAGAAGCTCCTGGAGCTGGGCAAGCAGCCCGCGCCTCCCGGGGGGTTTCCCAAGCGGACGCTGCGGGATCTCCAGGTGACGACGGTGTACCCGAACGGGCTGGCGAGCCGGTTTCGCCAGGTGGTGTACCAGCCGCTCACGGACGAGGGGGCGGCCTCGGGGCGCCAGTATTCCTTCGCGTACCAGGCGGGCCGCGAGGTGATCGACCTGCGGGCGGCCCGGGTCTACCGCGCCGACGGCAAGGTGGACGAGGCCATCGAGACCGGGGAGGGCGCCGCCGACAACCCGGCGCTGGCGATGTACTCCTCGACCCGGATCTTCTACGTGCAGATGCCCCGGCTTGGCGTCGGCGACGTGGTCGAGCTGCGCTACCGCGTCGAGGAGATCACCCCCCGCAACGAGTACGGCGACAACTTCTCCGAGACCGCCTTCCTCCAGGCCACCGAGCCCCTGGCGTCCAGCGAGTACGTGCTGATCCAGCCCAAGGACCGGAAGATCAACCTGCGCCTCCCCGCCCTCAAGGATCTCACCCGCGAGGAGAAGGAGGAAGGAGAGCTGAAGATCCTCCGGCTGGTGGCCTCCGCGCCCCCGCCCCTGATGACCGAGCCCTTCGCCCCCCCGCTGGGGGAGCTGGCCGCCAGCGTGGGGGTCTCCACCTTCTCCACGTGGAACGAGGTGGGCGCCTGGTTCTGGGGGCTGAGCAAGGACCAGTTCGACTCCGACGAGGAGGTCCGGAAGAAGGTGGCCGAGATCACCCGAGGAAAGACCGACGAACTGGAGAAGATCCGGGCCATCTACGGCTACGTGGTCCAGCGCACCCGCTACGTCGCCCTGGAGTTCGGCATCGAGGGGTTCCGCCCCCGGCGCTGCGCCCAGACGCTCGCCCGCGGTTGGGGCGACTGCAAGGACAAGGCGACGGTCCTCGTCACCATGCTCCGGGAGCTGGGCATCGAGGCCAACATGGTGCTGGTCCGCACGGGGATGCGCGGCGAGGGCCCCTCCGACCCGCCGAGCTACGCCTTCTTCGACCACGCCATCGCCTACGTCCCCAGGTACAACCTGTTCCTCGACGGGACCGCCGAGTACACCGGCATGAACGAGCTGCCGGCCATGGACCGGGGAGCCTACGGGCTCGTCGTCAAGGCGGGGGGCGAGGCTTCCCTGGTCAAGCTCCCGGAGCCGCCTGCCGAGGCCACCCTCCGCAGCCGCCGGATCGAGCTGACCATCCCCGAGAGCGGCCCCTCCGCCATCGAGGCCCGCATCGAGACCACCGGAGCCCTCGCCGCCGAGTGGCGCCAGAACTTCCACGCCCTCGGCACCCAACGCACCCGCATCGCCGCGGAACTGGGCGCCCAGTTCGGCGGGCTCTCCCTGGCGGCGGGCTCCCAGGGCCTCGAGGTCAACGACCTGGAGGACATCGAGCAACCCGTGAAGATCCGCTTCCGGGGGAAATCGTCCGCCATGTCCCGGGCCGCCGGCAGCGACCTGGCCTTCTCCATCTCCCCGGTCGCCAGCCTGGTCGCCCGCTACGCTCCCCTCTCCACCCGCAAGCTGGACGTGAAGCTCCCCTTCGCCCTGGGCTTCGACGACGAGTGGGTCATCAAGGCCCCCCCCGGGAACGTGGTCAAGCAGACCCCGGCGGACAAGGCGCTCCAGAGTCCCTATGGCCGGCTGGAGCTGAAGACCGAGACAGGCCCGGGGAAGGCCACCGTGAAGGTCAAGCTACGGCTGGACAAGACCCGTATTCCACCCGCGGAGTACGAGGCGTTCCGGAAGTTCTGCGAGGAGGTCGACCGGGCCCTGGGCGAGCGCGTCGTCGTCGGCGTGAAGCTCTGACGCCCTCCTTGCCTACCGCGGGCCCCTGTCATCGTACCGTCCGGCATCCGGGTAAGACCTCACCCCCTAGCCCCCTCTCCCTGAAGGGCGAGGGGGAGATGCCGATGTCCGGGTAAGACCTCACCCCCTAGCCCCCTCTCCCTGAAGGGCGAGGGGGAAAATGCCAAGAGTATCCATTGTTTCCTCCCCCTCTCCCTTCAGGGAGAGGGGGGCGGGGGGTGAGGTCTGGACGGCACGATGACAGGGGGCCCTACCGCGGGTTGTCCTCGGCGACGCGGATCGCAGGGTGTCCTCGCAGCTCCTCGGCCCGCTCGCGGCGCAGCAGGAAGTGAAGGCGCAGCGGCCCCGGAGCGCCGTGCCGCGCAGGGTCCAGGATGACCTCGGCCCAGACCCACCCGAGGGGGTTCCAGCGGGGGTCCGGGCCAAGGGGACGGGGGGCGGTGAAGAACGCCTCCGGGTTCAGGAAGAGGAAGGTCGGGCGGCGCTCCAGGAGGTACCCGTGGGGAGCAAAGCGCTGGTGGCCAGGGCGGGTTCCGATCACCTGGCCGTGGTGGGCGATGTGGGCATCGCAGAGGCCGAACAGGTCCAGGTTCGGGAGGCCCGCGAAGTAAGGCATCGCCCCGGCAGCCCCCACCGCCATGGTATCCCCCGGGCGGGCGAGGTCCGCGAGCCAGCGACCCACAGCGGCCCAGCGCAGGGCGTACTCCCGGGTCCAGCCGAGGGGTTCGAGGTGGCGGGCAGCGCGCTCGGGCTCCGCGATCTGCATCGCCCGATCCGCCACCCGACGCTGGTGGAGCCCGTGCCCCGCCATCAGCAGCAACCCCAGCCCCCACGCCGCCGCCCTCCCCCACGGGAACCGGTGAGTGATCCGCTCCAGCGCCGCCAGGGGACGCAGCGCCGCCGCCAGCACCAGGGGCCAGAGCGGGACGAAGAACCGGTACAGGTCCAGGAAATCACCGCCGATCCGGAGCACGTAGAGCACCCCGGCCAGCGCGACGATCCGGAGGGTCCAGAGCGCCGCGGCCTGCTCCCGGGTGGACCCCGGCGTCAGCAGCCCGACCGCTCCCGCCAGGACCAGCGCCGGGTTCATTTCCCGCAGGGCAAGCTCGCCGTAGCGCAGTCCCCGGGCCCACAGCTCCGCTGCCGCACCGGTGGACTTCACGTAGAACGTGTTGGGGAGCGGGTGGCCGTAGTAGCCCCAGCGCCATGCCTCGTGGGGGGCCACCACCGCGAGGTACCCGAGCCCCAGCCGGAGCAGCTCCCCTCCCCCGCGCCGTCGCCGCAGGACCAGCCCCGCAGCCGCCAGGGACAGCGCGCCGAAGAAGAGGGCTCCCTCTGGGCGGGCGAGGGTGGCCAGGCCGAGGGTGGCGCCGGCCAGGAGCGCGAGGTGGCGGCGCCGGGAGCGATCCTGGGCACGGAACTCCGCGAAGCCGACGGATAGCCCCGCCGAGGACAGGGCGGCGAACACGAGGGTTTCGAGGCCACCGAGGGCCCAGGCCGCCACGGGGGCGCTCAGGGCGAGGAGGGCGACGAGGACGGCGGAAGCCAGCCAGGAGCGGCGTCCGAGGAGCCCACGGAGCAAGGCCAAGGAGGCGGCGAGGAGGGCGACGGCGCCGAGGGCCCCGAGGAGACGCGCGGCGGCAGGTGGGTCGAGGCCGAGGCGGGCCAGCAGGGCGACCGCGGCGGTGAAGAGGAAGCTGGTGTAGCCCTCGACGCGCTCGCCGAGGTTGTAGACGGGGGCTCCGGTGGCGGCCCAGGTGCGGGCGTAGCGGAGCGCGATGAAGGCGTCGTCGCAGAGGAAATCGAAGCGACGCGCCTGCCACAAAAGGAGGCCGCCTCCCGGCAGGAGCAGGGAGGCGGCGAGGAGGGCATCCGGGAGGGGACGCCGGGGGGTCAGTTGCCTTCCTCGAATTCGGCGTCGATCACGTCGCCCTTCTTCTTGGGCTCGGGGGCGCCGCCGGCCGCCCCGGGAGGAGCGCCGGGGGCTGCGCCGTCGGGGCCCTGGTACATGACGCTGGCGAGGCGGTGGGCTTCCTTCTCCAGCTTCTCGGAGATCTGCTTGATGGCGTCGTCGTCCTGCTTCTCGACGGCGGCACGCCCGTCGCGGATGAGCCCTTCGAGGGTGGAGATATCGGAGCTCTGGAGCTTGTCCTTGTTCTCGGAGAGGGTCTTTTCGAGCTGGTAACAGAGCTGATCGAGGCGGTTGCGGCGGTCGACCTGCTCGCGGCGCGCCTTGTCCTCGGCCTCGTGCTCCTCGGCGTCGCGGACCATCTTCTTGATCTGGTCCTCGCTGAGCCCGGAGTTGGCGGTGATGGTGATCTTCTGGTCCTTGCCGGTGGCGGTGTCCTTGGCGTGGACCGAGAGGATGCCGTTCGCGTCGATGTCAAAGGTGACCTCGATCTTGGGGACACCGCGGGGGGCAGGCAGGATCCCTTCGAGGTGGAACTTCCCCAGGGTCCGGTTGTAGCGGGACTCGGCGCGCTCGCCCTGCAGCACGTGAATCTCGACGGAAGGCTGGTTGTCGGAGGCGGTGGAGAAGACCTCCTTCTTCTGGGTGGGGATGGTGGTGTTCCGGGGGATCATCACCGTCATGACGCCGCCGAGGGTCTCGACCCCGAGGCTCAGCGGGGTGACGTCCAGCAGGATCATGTCCTTGACGTCGCCGGAGAGGACACCCGCCTGAACCGCAGCGCCAAGCGCGACCACCTCGTCCGGGTTGACGCCCTTGTTGGGTTCCTTGCCGAAGAACTTCTTGACGGTCTCCTGGACGAGGGGGATGCGGGTGGAGCCGCCGACCAGCACGACCTCGTGGATGTCCGAGGGCTTCTTCTTGGCGTCGGCCAGCGCCTTGCGGACCGGCTCCATGGAGCGCTCGACCAGGGGAGCGATCATCTGCTCCAGCTTGGCGCGGGAGAGATCCTTGACGAGGTGCTTGGGGCCGCTGGCGTCGGCGGTGAGGAAGGGCAGGTTGATGGTGGTGGTGGTCTTGGAGCTGAGCTCGATCTTGGCCTGCTCGGCGGCGTCCTTGAGGCGCTGGATGACCATCTTGTCCTTGGAGACATCGATGCCGGTATCCTTGCGGAACTCGGCGATGAGCCAGTCCATGACGAGGATGTCCACGTCGTCGCCGCCGAGGTGGGTGTCGCCGTTGGTGGAGATGACCTGCACCACGTTGTCGCCCACTTCCAGGATGGAAATGTCGAAGGTGCCGCCGCCGAAGTCGTAGACGGCGATCACCTCGTCTTTCTTCTTGTCCAGGCCGTAGGCCATCGCGGCGGCGGTGGGCTCGTTGACGATGCGCTTGACGTCGAGGCCGGCGATCTTTCCGGCGTCCTTGGTGGCCTGCCGCTGGGCGTCGTTGAAGTACGCCGGCACGGTGATGACCGCCTCGGTGACCTTCTCCCCCAGGTAATCCTCCGCGGCCTTCTTGAGCTTCTGGAGCACCCGGGCGCTGATCTCCGGCGGGGCCATCCCCTTGCCGCGGACCTCGATCCAGGAGTCGCCGTTGGGCGCCTTCACGACCTTGTAGGGGACGCGCTTGATCTCCTCGGTCACCTCCTCGAAGCGGCGGCCGATGAAGCGCTTGGCCGAGTAGATGGTGTTCTCCGGGTTGGTGACCGCCTGCCGCTTGGCGGTCTGTCCGACCAGGACCTCTCCCTTGTCGTCGAAGGCGACCACCGACGGGGTGATGCGGGAGCCCTCCTCGTTGACGATGACCTTCGGCTCCTTGCCATCCATGATGGCGACGACGCTGTTGGTGGTGCCGAGATCGATACCGATAATCTTGCCCATGGGCTCAGACCCTTTCACTGTGGGGCTCGACCGTTCGCCCTGCGATGCGGTGGGGAGGGCCCGAAGGGAGCCCCGTGTTACCCTTCGGAGTTAGCGCCGGGCAACCTAACCCCTTTCTTTTTGCCGTCAACGGCACAGTTCATGCTTCGCTCACCGACCAGGACGCAGGTAGACCCAGACCGTCGGAACCCCGTCCAGCCCCCGGACCACCACCGGCGTCGTCGTCCCCAGCGCCACCCAGATCTGGTACTCCACGCCGCCCATGTGCTGCTCGTGGTGGTAGAGCGCCGCGTCCGCCCCATCGAGGTTGAACACCCCCCGGAGGTCCGCCCGTAGCCGCCCGTCCCGCTGGAGCATCCTCCAGGATTCCCAGGCGGTGTCGTGGACAAAGACCGATCCTCCCCGGGGCACCCGCTCGTTCAGCGCGTCCACCACGCTGCCGGTGGTGTACCCCCAAAAACTCCGGTTCAGCCCCAGCGTCGCTCCCCCTGGCGTCCCGCCCACCAGCGGCGTGTAGGCCGCTAGCCCCCAGGGGTGTGCCCGCAGCGTCTCCACCAGCGGTGCTGCCCCCACCACCGCCCCCACCGCCCACGGGACCAGCCTCCGCCTCGCCTCGGGGGCGGCCTCCGCCAGTCGGCATGCGACCCAGTCGAAACCGACCCCCGCGAACAGCGCAAGGAACGGGTAGGCGGCCATCCAGTGCTTGGTCCCTCCGAAGATGGGCGTCCCCCGGGAGAGCCAGGGGCCGTAGTTCACCAGCACCCCCAGCGCCCACAGGAGCAGGACCGATCCCGGCGTCCCCCGCCGTCGGAATCCGACCACCGCCCCCACCGCCGCCAGCGCCAGAGTGATCGTCGGCACCGTCGCGGCGGTCATGACCCAGGCGTAGGACCGGGGAAAAGGAGGTCTCCAGTGGGTCACCCCCAGGTACTCGATGTTGTAGTAGTCGTGGTTGGTGTGGAACTGCACGTAGGCAGCGAGCCGAGCTGCGGTGTCGTACCAGACGTACGGCCAGAGCCCGACGAACACCAGCGGCCCCACCACCGCCATCGCCGCCAGCGCCAGCGGCAGGGAGAAGCGCCCCCCCACGAAGGAGCGCCGTAGCCCCTCCCCGCGGGAGAGCGCCGCGTGGACCACGAAGGCGATGGGGAGGAACCAGCTGTTGTGCTTGGTGTTCAGCGCCAGTCCGAAGGTGACCCCCGTCGCCAGCGCCCAGCGCCACCCTCCCCCGACCAGCGAGCGGTGGTAGCAGAAGGCCACCAGCAGCCACATCGCCGTGATCGGCACGTCAAAGCAGGCCAGGTGCCCGTGGTAAAAAGTCGTCGGAACCAGGGCAAAGAGCAGCGCCGCCATCGCGCCTGCGGCCCGGCTCCAGGAGCGCGCGCCCCAGAGGTAGCAGAGCCCCACGGTCAACCCGGCGAAGCACATCCCGGGGAAGCGGAAGCTCGTCCCCTCGTCCGGGAAGAGGTTCCAGCGCCGGTGCGCCAGCCAGCTCAGGGCGAACAGGCTCTTGGCCAGCACCGGGTGCTCCCGGTTGATGGAGAAGGCCCCGTCGATGGCTGGGCGCTCCAGCGCCTCCGTCGGCGCCCGGAAGAGCAGCGAGAACCAGGAGGCGTAGCGCTCCGCGGCGTGGAAATAGAAGCCCTCGTCCCGGGCGTACCCGAGGTCCGGCGCGGTGGCCAGGAGCAGCGCCACGTAGCCAACCCCGAGCAGCAGGGCGATCCCGGCGTCCAGGCGGCGAGGGGAGGCGGCGTCCACGGGGCGCAACGCTAGGAGGGTTTGCCCCACCGTCGCAACGGGTACGCCTGTTGTCGATCTGTGGCGCCGTCGGGTGGTCCTGGGTAGGATGTTGGATCGAGGATACTTGTGTGACCCCCGGCGAAGAGGAAGACCTCCAGGAGCAGGTGCTCGCGCTCCGTGAACTGGTGGAAGGCTACCGCGAGAGCCACCGCAGCCTGTTCAAGCAGCTCCGTGAGGCAAAGCAGGCCCGAGACGAGGCCGAGGAGAACTTCTGGTCCCTGGTGGGTCGCCAGGAACCTCCACTCGCCTCGGCGCCCTGGTCGGAAGCTCCCCCCTCGGATCCCTTCGGGGATCTCTCCCTCGACACCCTCCCTCCCGTCACCCGCCGCGCCGGGGTCAGCGAAGAGCTGGCGGAGGTCCAGCGTCGGGCCCTCGACGAGATGCAGGGGGAGTTGGAATTGCTCCGCCAGGAGAACCGGGAGCTCACCTCCACCAACCAGGAACTCCTCTGGCGCGTCGACGAGCTAGAGAAGAATCAGCAAGCTCCTCCCTCGGTTCCTCCCCCTTCCGAGCAGGAAATCGAGGCGATTCGGGAGGAGACCCGGCGAGAGATGTCCCGCCAGTTCTCCACCGACCTGGCCCGCAAGGAGCAGGACCTGGCCCAGAAGACCGCCGAGCTGATCCGCACCTGCGACCAGCTCCGCCGCTCCGCCGTCGACCTGGAGCTGGCCCGCGGCCAGATCGAGGAAGATGCCGAGGAGCTGGCCGGGCTACGGAAGAAGCTCGACGCCGCAGGGCAGGTCGTCGAGAACCTCCGCACCCAGCTCGCCCAGGCCCGGTCGGCGGCCTCCCGCCAGGAAGTCCCCCGCGCCCAGAGCGACCGTCAGGAGGCCCTGGAGCGCCAGGTCGTCGAGTGGGCCGACAAGGCGCACCGGCAGGAGTCCCTGGTTCGCAAGGCCCAGCAGGAGATCCAGGAGCTGCAAGTGCTGGTCATCCGGCTTGCCGTTGGCCTGGGGCGCGCTACCGGGGCCTGGATTCCTGATCCCCGGAGCGCTGCCTACCGGGGGCTCCAGGTTGCTTTTTCCACCACCGGTCTCTCCGACAAAGAGGTGATGCTGCTGGTGCCGTTGATCTTTCCGTTCCCCGATCTGCCCTCGCAGCCGCACTACGAGGCCAGCGATGTTCCCGCGGACACGGTGGAGGATTTCCCGGACACGGAGCAGGATTTCGGGGACGCCGAGGCGGAGGACGTGAGCGAGGAGGAGCTGCTCCACACGCCGATGCCGATGGACGTCGCGGCAGCGCTGGAGACGGTCCCCCCCAGCCAGCCGCCCTCGCGGACCTCGCTGCGGCCTCCTCCCCTCCCCTCCACGCCGCCACCGCCGCTGCCTTCCGGCGTGCTCGCGGACCCCTTTGCGGATTCACCGCCGCCGGCGCCGGTCTCGTCGACGGAGCGAAGCGCCCGCCGGAACCAGACCGTCGGCTGGACCCAGGAGCTGGCGGATCCCTTTCCGTCCTCCCGCCCCAAGGCCTCCCGGAACCAGACCATGCTGGGGTTCCACGCCTCCCCCGAGCAGCTCGCGGAGCAGCAAAAACAGGCGGACGATCTCGGCCTGCCCACCAGCAAGAGGCCCCGCTCCGGCTCGTGATCGCGGCGAGGTTTCACGTGAAACATCGGTTTGGATCCGAGGGGCGTGGGGGCAGGGGCGACGCAGGAAACTTCCGCCTCGACGGCGCGCTATGCTACCGGCCAGGCCATGGCGACGGTTCCGGCGAGCAGCCCGGTGGAACGACGTGAGGGATCGCTCAGCGGTGCCCGGGCAGACTTCGTGGCGCAGCTCGGCCGCAGGGTCAGCGAGCTGAGGGTCGGGCTCCAGGCCCTGGAGAACGAGCCGTCCGCGGTCCGCCCCCGCGATGACCTCAAGCGGCGCTTCCACGCCCTCGGGAGCGCCGCCCGGGTGCTCAAGTTTCAGGCGCTGGCCGACGAGCTGATGCGGCTGGAGCAGACCCTGGTGCGCTCCTCCGCCGAGGGGATCCTGGATGCCTCCCGGCTGGCCGCCATGCGCGGCGACGTGGACGCCCTGGTCAGCCTGGCCTGGGGAGAGGCCGCTCCCCCGCCGCCCCCCCCTTCCGTGGAGAGCGGCGCCGTGACCTTCGCCTGGCCCGCCACCGCCCTGGTGGTCGGCCCTGCCTCCCTGGCGGAGGCGCTCCTGCCGGAGATGAACGCCCCCGGCGACGTGATGCTGGAGTGCGAGCGCGTCGAGGCCACCGACGAGGCCCTGGAGATGGCGCGCGCCCTCGCCCCCGACGTGGTGGTCCTCGATACCGAGCTGCCCGGGAGCCAAGAGCTGGTGGAGAAGCTCGCCAGCGACCCCCTCACCGAGCCGGTCCCGGTGGTCGCGACCGGGTCTTTTCCCACCTCGGAGCGGGCGGCGCGGTGGGTGGCGCTGGGGGTGGCGCGGGTGCTGGCCCGTCCGTTCACGCCGCGGCAGCTCCAGGAAGCATGCTCGTCGGTGGTTTCCCTGGCGCACCGCCCTCCCCGCCCGGAACCCTTCGGCCAGCTCACCCTGGAGCAGCTCACCGCCCGCCTCCAGGAAGAGCTGCGGCGGGGGCTGTGCGAGGCGGCCCTGGACCAGGGGCGGTGGATCCCGGTGCCCCTGGGCGACGGCCACGAGATCCTGGCGGCGCTGTGGTCGGCGCTGGTGCGGATCCGCGAGGCGGCCACGGTGCGCTCCGGGGGGCTGGTCCGCTTCCAGAACCTTGGCCCCGAAGGCGCCGTGGCGGTGGCCTCCTGGTCCGGAGAGAGCCGGGGGACACGCTCCCGGCGAAGCGTCGAGGAGGATCCCCAGCGCCTCGACGGCAGGACCGTGCTGGTGGTGGACGATGACCCCTCGGTGACCTGGTTCCTGGCCGGAGTGCTGCGGGCCTCCGGAGCGACGGTGCTGGAAGCCCACGACGGCGAGGCCGCCCTCAAGCTGGCCCAGCGGCACCTCCCAGAGCTGGTCATCTCCGACATCCTGATGCCCCGGCTGGATGGCTTCGCCCTGTGCCGCGCCCTCAAGCGGGACGTGGTGCTGCGGGACGTGCCGGTGATCCTGCTGTCCTGGAAGGAAGACCTGCTCCAGCGGGTCCGGGAGCTGGGCGCCAACGCCGACGGCTACCTGCGGAAAGAAGCCAGCGCGGCGGTGGTCCTGGAGCGGGTCTTCGAGGTGCTCCGCCCGAGGCTTCGCGTGGAACGTCGGCTCCAGGCCGGAGGAGAGGTCCGCGGGCGCCTGGATGACCTCACGGTCCGGACGCTGCTGACCCAGGTGGCCCGGCTCCAGCCCAACGCCCGGGTGAGCGTCCGGGATGCCGCCTTCTTCTACGAGATCGAGCTGCGCGCCGGGACCCCCCGGAGCGCCACCCGTACCACCCCTAAAGGAAACTTCGAGCGCGGTCCTGGGGTCCTGTTCAACCTGCTGGGCGTCGGCGCCGGTCGTTTCGTGGTGACCCCCACCGAGACGCCGCTCCGGGGCTGGCTGGAGGGCTCCCTGGTCGAGCAGCTTCGCCCCGCCATCGCCCAGATCCGCGCCGCCCAGCGCTTGCTCTCCGGCACCGAGCTGATGAACGTGCAGGGGGTCGATCTGAACCTGGAAGCGCTCCAGCCCTACCTCGAAGCTAGCCCCACCACCTCCCGGGAGATCCTCGACAAGCTGGCGGAAGGGTTCTCCCCCCGCGCCCTGCTGCTCCGGGGAGGGTACCCCGCACGGTTGCTCGAAGACATCCTCAACGATGCCATCCTCCACGGCGGAGTCGCGCGGGTGGTCGGTACCGGCGGCGAAGATCTGCTGCCGTCCGCCGCCGAGCAGGAACTCGAGCGGCTGGAGAGCCTCCCGGTCACCCCGGTGGTGAAGGAGGCGCCGGAGGCAAAAGGAACGCCGGTGGTGAAGGAGGCGCCGGAGGCGAAGGAGGCGGTCGGTGAAGACCTCCCCCCCCCCAAGCAGGAAATTCTCACCGTGGCCCCCTCCTGGTCCCGCGAGGACTCCACCCCCAGCCCCTTCGAGAGCGCCCTGCAAGGGGTGACCTCACCCCCCCTGGCCCCCCTCTCCCTGGCGGGCCGAGGGGGGGGCGAGTACGAGGCGTCCCCATCTGCCTCACCCCCCCCGCCGGAGAGGGGGAGCGCTTCCGGAGACCCCCCCTCGATCCCGTCTCCTCCCCCCTCTTCCCTTCAGGGAGAGGGGGGCCGGGGGGGTGAGGTCTCTTTTTACCTGGGCACCCCGTTGCAGGTCTCGGTGGAGGAGCCGCCGCGTTTCGAGGAGCCTCTGGCGGAGGAGTTGAGCGAGCGACCCCCACCGGTGCTGGTGGTGGAGTCGGCGCGGAGTTCCGGGGGGATGCTGGCGGTGGAGCCATTTCCTCCGACGGGGGACGGAGAACCGGAAGAAGCGCTTGGATCCAAGGAGCAGACCCCGTCCAGGGTTCCTCCTGCGGGGAGGGATGCGAGGGAGGTTCGCGGGGAGGTTTCACGTGAAACATCGTCGGCGGTGGACCCCTCACCGGGGCCGCAGATGGTGGAAGCCGAGGGAAATTCTGGGGAGAAGGCTGGTGGGGGGAAGCGAGGTTCCTGGGGGTGGGTGGCCGGGGTGCTGCTGCTGGGGGCGGCGGGGAGCGTGTGGGCGCTCCGTGGGGAGGAGGCGGTGGCCTCCTCTGGGGCGTCCGTGGCCCCTGCGGCGGTTGGGGCCACGGTGGTTCCCGCGAAGGAGGAGCCGCGAGCAGAGCCCCTGCCCCCGGAGCCTACGGGGAGCGCGCCGGAGAGCGAGGAGGCCGGGCAGAGCGGGGGGGATCTGGGGATCGAGGATCTGCCCTTGCCGCCGGAGGCCAGGGTACCGGAGGGGCAAGGGCTGCTGGAGGTGGTGGCCGGGCAGCGGGACGAGGTGCTGGTGGATCACCGGGAGATCGGCCGGGGTCCGGAGGTGCGGGCGGTGCTGGCGCCCGGGACGCACGAGCTTCGTTCCCGCAGAAAAGGGGAGGAACAACCGCTCACGGTTGTGGTACGTGCGGGGCGAAGGACGAAGGTGGACATGAGAGGTCCGTGGCGACGGTAGCGAGCAGGCTGGGGTTGATCGGGCTGTTGTGGGTTCTGGGGTGTTGTACCCGGAAAGAGGCTGCTCCTCAGGGCAACAAGCCAGCCCCCCGGGGGCCCGTGTTGCAGGAGAAGGGGGAGGTCGGTCGCCGGATCGACCTGATCGAGATGCTGCCCCGCTGCGAGCTGCGCCACCGGGGGATCTTGCTGGATCTGGGGACTCCGGCGGTGGAGGGGCTGGCCGGGTGGAGGCTGGGGCCCGAACCCAACCCGTCCGTGGAGCGGGAAGGCGCGAGCTGGTTGCAGGTCTCCACCCGCTCGATCTCGTACCGGTTTGTGCTGCAGGATCCCCAGCCGATCTTCTTCTCCGCGAAGATCAGGAGCCTCTCGGGGAAGAGCGTGGCGCTCTCCCTGGATGGCAAGAGCGCCGGATCGCTGCCGTTGACCAAGGGGCAAAGCCGGGTGAGCAGCTCGGCGGTGCTGTCCTCGCCGGTGGCCGCCGGGAGCCACACGCTGACGCTACGCTTCGCCGGGGCCTCGCGGGAGAACGCCGGTCCGCTGGCGGAGGTGGACTGGATCCGGGTGGGCTTTCCCGACGAGGATCCCTCGGTGTTTGCGGCGCCGACCCAGAGCGACGTGCTCCAGAACCTGGCCTTGCTGGGGGAGAACGCGCATCGTCCCCTGGCGCTCCGGGTTCCCTCGGCGCTCCGGTGCTTCCTGGCGATCCCGGAGGGGGCGAGGTTCCGGACGTCGCTGGCGCTGCTGGGGAGCGGAGAGGGGGAGGTGGAGGTGCGGCTCTCCGAGGAAGAGCAGCCCACGCGGGTGCTCAAGACCAGCCGGGTGCTGGGCTCCGAGAAGCCAAGCTGGACCGAACTGGACCTGCCGCTGCACGAGCACGCCGGGAGGCTGGCGACGCTGGAGGTGATCGCCAGCCACGGAGGCCCCGGAAGCCGGCTGCTGCTGGGCGATCCCAGGGTCCTGAGCGGAGGGGCTCCCCGGTCGCGCGTCCCCCGGGCCCGGGCGGTGGTGGTGGTGGTGGTGTCCTCGCTGAACCCAGAGCGGTTGCCGCCGTGGGCCCCGGAGCGTCCGCTGCCGACCTTCGACGCGCTGGCGCGGGAAGGGGTGGTCTTCGAGAGGTACCGGGTACCCAGCTCGGTGGTGGGTCCGGTGATGGCGTCGCTGATGACCGGGCTGACCCCAAGGCAACACACCGTGGAGGATGGGTTCTCCCGGATTCCCGATGCGCTCCCGACGCTGGCCACGCTGGCCCGGGATGCATCGGTGCACACGGCGATGTTCTCGGTGCACCCGGCGAGCTCCGGGGCCTTCGGGTTTGCCCGGGGCTGGGATCGTTTTGTCTTCCACTCCCCCAGCAGCCCGGCCCTCGGCACCCGCCCCATCGAGGATCTCATCGCCTGGATCGGAGAGCACGGAGCGCGAGCCCCCAAGGGGCTCCTGGCGGTGGTCCACACGCGGGGGATCCACCCGCCGTTCGACTACACCCCCGGCGAGTTCGCCCAGCTCCCCCCGCACCCGGATCAGGAATACTCAGGGGTCTTGGATCCAAGGCGCGCAGGGCAAACGTTGGAACGCCTCCGGCGGAGAAAAAAAGGAGCGCCCCAGCGGTGGAGCGACGCGGACAACCTGCGCTTGAACGCCGCGATGGACGGGGCGCTGGCGCAGACGGATCGGAGCCTGTCCAACCTGATTGACGCGCTGCGTAAGGCCGGTTTGTGGAAGGATACGCTGCTGGTGGTCACCTCGGACGTGGCGGGTGCGGTGGATCCCGCGGTGCTGCCGTTTGCGTCGGTGCAGGAGCCGACGGAGGAGGTGCTGCGGGTGCCCTTGTACGTGCATTTTCCGGGGGGAGGGCATGCGGGCAAGAGGGTGCAAGTTCCGGCGAGTACCACGGATCTCACGGCCACGGTGCTGCTGGCGCTGGGGCTGGACACGGCGGTGCCGGCGGGGGGCGAGGATCTGTTTGCGCTGGTGGATCAGGGGGGGCTGCCGACGGAGCGAGCGCAGGTGGCGTCGCTGGGAGACAGGGTGGTGGTGCGCTGGGGGAACTGGAGGCTCTCCGCGCGGGATGGGGCGCCGCCGCAGCTCTGCGAGGTGGTCCTGGATCCCCGCTGCGAGCAGAACCGAGCCGAGAGGTTGCCGGAGCTGACGCAGGCGCTGTGGAGGTGGGCCTACGAGTACGAGGCCCAGGGGCGTCCGCCGCGGTTCCAGAGGCCGAAGCGGGAGCCGGCGACGCTGGACCTGGACACCTCAGCCGCCCTCAACGTGTGGGGGAATTGAAGGCGCGGCGATCTGACCGCGCTCCAGGCGGAGCGTGGTGGCGCCGAGGAGCGCGCCGAGTCCTGGGTCGTGGGCGATGACCGCGACGATGGCCCCGCGAGCGGCTTCCTCGCGGGCGACACGGACCAGGAGGGCGACGCCCTCGTGATCGAGGCCGGTGGTGGGCTCGTCGAGCAGCAGCAGGGCGGGGCGTGGGAGGAGCGCCCGGGCGATGGCGATGCGCTGGCGCTGGCCGCGGCTCATGGTGCGCACGGGGCGGCGGGCGAAGGCACCGAGGTGGAGGCGCTCGGCGAGGGAGGCGAGGGCGTCCGGGCCGAGGCCGTGGAGGCGAGCGCTCCAGGTGAGGTTCTCGATGCCGGAGAGGTCGGGGTAGACCAGGGCCTCGTGGCCGAGCCACCCGATGTGGGGTCGCGCCAGCTCGGGAGAGGCCCCGAAGGGGTGCCAGAGGATCTGCCCGGAGGAGGGGCGGATGGCGGTGCTGAGGAGGCCGAGGAGGGTGCTCTTGCCGGAGCCGTTGGGTCCCTCGATGAGGGTGAGGGTTCCGGGCAAAAAGGTGGCCGAGACGCCCCGGAGCGCGGGGGTCGCGCCGTAGATCCGGCTCACCCGGAGCGCCTCGACCCGCTGGATCATCAGGCCTTGGCGACCGGGCGGGCCTCGGCCTTCTTCTCGTCCTTGTCCGTCTTGGTGGCCTTGGTGGCCTTCCCGTTCTTCTCCTCCTCGCCCTCGTCCTTTTTGTTCCGCTGGATGTCGTGCTTGGCGAGGATCTGCTCCTCCAACTTGTCGAGCAGCTTGGGGTTCTGGTCGAGCATGTTCTTCACGTTCTCGCGGCCCTGGCCGATGCGCTCGTTGTTGTAGCTGAACCAGGCGCCGCTCTTCTCCACGATGCCTTCCTCGGCGGCCAGGTCGAGGACGTCGCCGGCGCGGCTGATGCCCTGGCCGTACATGATGTCAAATTCGACCTCACGGAAGGGAGGGGAGAGCTTGTTCTTGACCACCTTGACCCGGGTGCGGTTGCCGACAACGGCGGGATCCTTCTTGTCGCTGCCGGAGCCGGAGCTGGCGGCGTCCTTGATGCCGCCGATGCGGCGGATGTCGAGGCGCACGCTGGCGTAGAACTTGAGCGCGTTGCCGCCGGTG
>CAZSDX010000060.1:0-19023 GCA_964605685.1 uncultured Polyangiaceae bacterium | reverse complement strand
CGGGGGGCCGAGGCGCTGCTGCACCGGGACGGCGACGTGGCCAAGCTGGGGGCGCGGCTCCTGGCCCGCGACGGCGCCCCGTGGCTGTCGCTGGAGCTGACCCGCGGCGTCGAGGACAGGGACGAGCGCCGGGTGCGCGCCTGCCTCTCGGCGCTGGTGACCGAGGAGGCGACCTGGGGGATCCCGGCGGCGCTCCGGTGCCTCGGCCACCGGAACATGAACCTGAAGAAGGCCGCCGCCGAGGCCCTCGGGAAGGTGGCCACCGCGGACTGCGCGCCGACCCTGCTGAGGTGGCTCGGGCAGCAGGACAACCCGGGCTTCCGGGCGGCCCTGATCGCGGCGACGAGGCGCTCGCTGGGAGATTCGTACCTGGCCGGCGTGCTCGCGGCGATCCAGGGCGCAGGAGAGGACGCGAGGCGCGTCAGCCTGCTGCTCGCGGCCCTGGACCGGGAGATCGATGTCCCCCTGGCGCGGCGCCTGGCGCGAGGCGGCGCGCCGTGGGTCCACGCGCTGCTCGCAGCCCTGCAGGCGGGCGAGATCCACCTGGCACGGGGCTCCCTGGAGCAGCTCGCCCCGGAGCTGGCCTCTGCTGGGTTCAAGGGGAACAAGAGACCCACCTCGGAAGACCTCCCGGAGCCCTCCCCTCCGGATCCCTTCGCGGAGGCCGTCGATGACCTCTTCTTCGAGGGCTTCTCCCCGGAGCGAGCCAGCGTCGTGCTGGCCCTCTGGCCCCGGTCGTTGTCCCCTGCCCTCGCGGACAAGCTCCGGATCTTCCTGGGCCCCTGGCTCGACTGGATGCTGGAGCGAGAGGACGCTCGGCCCACGCCGCTGATCCGGGCCATCCTGGAGCGCCCCAGCGCCGCGGAGCTGGAGCGGATCCACCGGGCCACGCCGAGTTTGCTCGCCCTGTTCGAGTCCTGCAAGCCCACCCGGCGCGCGGCGATGTTTCCGCTGGTCGAGGTGCTCTCCGCTCGGCTCGATCCGGCGGAGCGCCTAGACCTGGGGGAGCGCCTGCGGCGCGTCCTCCACGACCTGCCGGGCCTGGAGCGTTCTCCGCTCGCGCTGCTGGTACGCTGCGGGCTTCTGCTCCGCCGGGAGGACGTGGAGCGGGCCTTCGCGGGCGTGCGGGGCGTCCCCAACCCGGCGGAGGTCCGGAGGCACCTGCTGGCCGATGCGTTTGGCATGGCCGGTGCGCCGCTTCTCCGGAGCGTCCTGGTCAACTTCCCACCCGAGCCGTCCGGACAAGGCTCCGCGGACTGGGACGAGCAGCTCATCGAAGCGCTCCGGGCCCACGGCCCCGCGGCGCTCCGCGACCTGCGCGGCAGGTGGCCCCTCCCGCCGGAGCCCACCCTCAAGGCGTTGATCCACGAGCTACCGGCGGCGCTCCCCACGGAGCAGGTACGCGCGGCGGCGCTGGACTGGATGGAGGCACTCCGACCGATCGGAGTGACCGCCTGGGCCTGGTCTACGCCGACGTCCCTGGCGAGACCACGCGCGGCAGCGCCGAGGCCACCGGAGCTCCTGGATCACGAGGCACACCTGGCGCGGCTGGGGGCCTGGTTGCGGGGGGAAGAGGCCACCTCCTGGCCCCCATCCGGGTCCGACTGGTCCCCATCCGAGTCCGATTTTACCCGCATCCTTGCGGAAGAAATCCAGCCGTGGTTGTCCCGGAGCCAGCCGGCGCGGCTCCTGTCGCTGCTCCGTGGAGGGCTGCTGCGTGCACCCCTGCGGGAGCAGGTGTTCGCGGCGCTGGTGGAGCGCTGGGAAGAGCTGTCGCCAGCGGAGCGCGCCGCGCTGGAGCAAGCCCAGGGACCCGAGCACCACCTCCCGGAGCAGACCTGGGCGCCGCCGGGGTGGCAGGGCGAGCAGCGAGCAGCCCTGCGGCGCCTCTTCGAGACGCGGGTGGAGGTCCGCGCCTCGTCAAGCGAGGAGGCGAGCGAGGACGAGCGAGCGCGGTGGGAGAGGGAAGCGAGGGGGGAGGACGAGGAGGCCGCGAGGCGCGCGCTGAGCAGGCTGGCGGAGGAGCCCGACGAGGCGTGGAGAGAGCTGGCGCTGGGGCTGGTCGAGACCGGAACGCCCCGGGTGAGGCACCACGTCCTGAGGTTGATCCGCAAGACGCTCCCCCGGGAGGACACGCTGCGGGCGGCGCGCTCGTTCCTGCGGGACAAGGACGCGAGCGCCCGCCGGATGGCGATCCGGATCGTGTGCCACGGCAGGGACAGGGAGGCGCTGCCGGCGGTGGTGGAGCTGCTCCTCGACCCGGTGGCCTGGGTACGGAAGGAGGCGCTCGACGGGTTGAGGCTCCAGGGAGAGGAGGCGATCCCGTGGGTGGAGAGGGCGAGGGATCGGGCGCGACCGGACCAGGCGAGGAGGCTCCAGGAGGCCCTGGGGCGCCTGGTGAAATGAGGGATGCGCCCCCCGAGAGGCTGGTATCCTGGCGGGATGGTCGCCGGGAACAAGGAGATTGACCAGGATCCCACCCACCGCTTTGTCCCCACGGCGCGGCTCCGGGAGGCTTACCTGCGCTACGCGGAGAGCCGTAACCCCGGGGCACCTCCGTTCGTGACGCTGGATCGGCCAGGGATGGAGCTGGGCATCGTCTCGGGGGAAGTTTTCGAGATCGCGCGGGGGGTCTCCTCGCTGCTGACCCGGTCGCTGGAGGATGCGCGCTGCGACCGCGGAGGGCACCTGCCGCCCGGGGTGGTGCGGCGGGTGCAGCGGGAGATCATCTCGCCGGAGGGAGTCGCCAGGCTGTGGGGGTCCAGCGGACACCGCTTCGTGATGTCGCGCCGGGTCGACGACCGGCGGCACGAGATCGTGGCGACGATCCTCGTGGGGCGGCGGAAAGGGACGATCTTCTTCTTCACCGGACGCTACAACAACCTGCGCCACTCCACCATGGAACAGGACGTGGATTTCGATCAACCGGACCGGGACGATCCGCGGCAGAAATGGTTCGCGCGCTTCGCCTTCCCGGACCCGCCCCGGTTCAAGCCAGCAGGCTACCACCACATCGCCAACTTCGTGGTGGGCCCGGAGCAGCGAGAGCGCGGGCTGGCGCGCTACCTGCTTGATAGCATCCTGCGGTACTACGCCCGGGATTTCATGGAAGCGCGCGGCCTGCCCATCCTGCACGCCCAGTACCTGCTCTGCGGGCGCGGCTTCTGGCAGATCGGTGACCCGCCCTGGCTGGCCCGGATGCAGAGGCTGGGCTTCTACCTGCGCTGGGGTGCGGAGAGCTTCTTCCTCGAGCACGACTGGGCCCCGCTGCCGCCGGTGGTGGTGAACGGCCAACGCATCGACAACCTCGCGTACAACCGCTCCTACGGGCTGCCGGAGTGCTACGGGGAAGGCCGCGTCCCCCACCCCTCGGACCACCACCTGCTGGATCGGGTCCCCGAGGTGCTTCGCCTCGCCGCGGATCCCCGGGCCAAGCTCCAGTACTTCCAGGCCCTCTTCGACTTCACGGCGCGGGCTTGACGGTGATCTGGCTGGCGGCGTTGGTGACCGAGCCGAAGGGGAAGGCGACCGGCTCGTTCTTGAGCCAGCGGGAGACCATGTTGTTGTAGAAGGGACTATCGCGGTGGAGGGAGGCGCCGCCGGGGTACTGGAAGCGCATGCGGGGTCCGCCTTCGTCGACCTCGATGACCGTGCGGAGGGAGGCGCCGCTGTTGTGGTAGAGGTCGAGGTCCTTGGTCGCCGACGGGATGGCCACGTTGACCGAGTGGATTCCGCCCGGGGTGGCGACGGGGCCGAAGTTGTAGGAAGGTACGCCGAAGTTGTCGAAGATGCTCCGGAGGGTGAGCGAGTGGATGCGACCCCAGCGCCACTCGTCCTTGCTGGCGCCGAGGCCCCCCAGGGTCTTCGCCGCCGCGCTCATCGCGGCCACCAGGATCTCGTCCCGGGTCTCCGTCTTGTCAGCGGTGGAGACGTCATCCCAGAACGCCTCGCCCCCGAGGAGGGTGCCAGGCTTCCCGAGGGCGCGGGCCAGCATGTTGGCCCGGTCCACGGAGCCGACGCTGACGTCGGCGGCCTTCAGTTCGTCCTCGAAGGCGGCGACCCCGAGGGCGTAGAGGGTGATGTGGAAGGCAGAGCAGCCGATGGACTCGCGGCTCTCCGCGGCGTCGGTGCTCTTGGGGCTGTCCTTCTTTTCGCCGGTGAGGCCGGTGGGGCAGGTGAACTGCCACTCGGCCAGGGCAGAGGCGACCTCGGCGACGCCCGCGTCCTGGGAGGTCTTGGCCGCGTCGAGGAGCGACGGCACGATCAGCTCTCCGATCAGGATGCGCGTGTCGCCCTGGATGGCCAGCATCGTGTCCGGGGTGTGGTCGCTGTTCCCGGCGGCGATCAGGTCGACGATGCGCTTCATGCGGGTGCCGTCGGCCTTGTCCCAGGACTGGATGGCCTCCTGGCCGTCGTTGGTCGGGTTGCCGTCGGCACTGGCGCCGGACATCTCCTGGTTGGCGGTGGCGATGAAGCCCGCGGGCGGGTTGAACATCTGGGGGAGCTTGTCGACGGCGACGAAGCCGTCCCACTCGGCGCTGCCGTCGCCAGGGAGCGGGAGCCAGGGGGGGAGATCCTTCGAGGCCCAGGGGCGCCGGGGGATCTTTCCGTAGGGGAACCAGCCGATGTCCCCCTTGCGATCGACGACGATGAAGTTCTGGTTGGCGCTGGTGATGGACTTGAGCGCCTCCCGGGCCTCGGAGGTGGATTTGGCGCGCCCCAGGGCGAAGAACCCCTGGAGGTCGGAGCTGCCCTGGTGGGCCACCCAGCGCACGGTCATCGCCTGCTTCTTCTCCGGATCCTCGCTGACGATGGGTCCATGGTGAGGAACCCACCGGAGGGTCCTGGTGATGGGCTTGCCGGTACTGGCGTCCTCGAAGGTGAATTCCTTCTCGATGATGGGCACCTCGGCGCCCTTGAACTTGACCTTCTTCCCGTCGTCGCTCAGCTCCTCGACGTAGACGTCGGTGAGGTCGTAGTAAACGACGGTGACGCCCCAGGCGAGGTCCTCGTTGTGCCCCGTGAGCACCAGAGGCAACCCGGGGAAGCTTCCCCCCGCGACGTGGTAGCTGCCGGTCCCCTTGCTCTTGCCGTCCAGCTCGATGGGGAACCACACCGACGGGTTCGAGAGCTGTAGGTGCGGGTCGTTGCTGAGCAAGCCCTTCTTGGCCGCGGTGCGCCCCGGCGAGAGCACCCAGTTGTTCGACCCCTTGGCCCGCTGGTGCCCCCCGGCCTCTGCATCGTAACCCGCCAGCGCCCGGGACAGCAGCGGCCCGTAGGACTGCACCCTCTGGCGTGCCTGCGGAGAGAACGGCAGCGCGGGCCCCTGGCTCGGGGTCGGCGGCGCGAAGGACGAGGACGAAGGGCCAACCCCCGGGGCCCCGGAGGCGGTCAGCGTGAAGGCGTCGTAGAGCGGGCGCATCGCCAGCAGATCCGAGGCCAGCCCCGCATCCAGCTTGGACAGCACGTCCGCCAGGTACATCTCGCCCGACCCCGACTCGGAGAGATCACGCAGCATGTAGAGCCCCACCGCGGCGCTGTCCTGGGGCTCCCAGGGGCGGATCTTGTCCTTCACGAGCGCCACGAAATTGTACTCGTCCGTCAGCGCGGCGCCGTTGCGCTTCGCCCTCATGTCCTCGATCCAGGCGTTGACGCCCCGGGCGTAAGCCTCCATCGCGCTCTTCGTCCCCGGGTCCGCCTGCTCGATGAACGCATCCTCCAGCGGCTTGCCCTCGGGGGTCGCGAAGAACTGCCGGTTCTGGTAGTCCAGGTTCAGCACCAGCTCGCCCACGTTGACGATGGCGCCCAGCTGACCGCGCACCAGGTGGCGCACGAAGTCCATGAAGAAGAAGCGGTTGGCCGCGTGGAAATACCCCATCGCCGCCGAGCAATCGTCGTCCGTGGCGCAGGTCAGGTGCAGGAACCCGTGCTCGTCGTAGACCGCCGAGACTTCCCCCGATAGCCCCGGGATCTGGACCCCTTCTCCGCTGCTCCCCGCCTCCCCGCCTCCCCCTGCCGCTGCGGGCACCTTCTCCTCCCCATCGTCGCAGCTCGCCCCCCCGACGAGCGTGGCCAGCGTGAGCACCAGAAGCGGAGCAAGGTGACGTTTCCTCATGGATGCCTGTTTACCACGCCGCCAGGTCGCAATTCTTCCGGAAACCGCGGGTCATCCCCCCGCCGAGGTGTACCGGGACACCGACCGGAGCCAGAGCCACCGGGTCGCCCCCAGCGCCGCCAGCGCCCCGCCACAGGCCAGCGCCAAGCGGTCCGCCGATAGCCTCCCCAGCAGCGCCTCCGCGGGGAAGGTGGTCATCACCGCCAGCGGCACCACCAGGGTGAAGAAGAGCCGGAGCAGCGCCGGAAACACCGAGGAAGGCCAGCGCGCCGCGTCAAAGACCGAGCTGAACAAGAAGGTCAGGTTGTCCACCTTGCCCAGCACGAAGGCGGCGCAGGCGGCCACCATCCACAGGGAGTAGAGCAGCGCCAGCGACACCCCCAGCATCAGCCCCCCCTGAGCGAGCTGCCCCGCCGTCGGCGCATGCCCCGAGGCCCGGAGCCCCCAGCCGACGATCAGCAGCCCGACGAGGACATTCAGCGATTTCCAGGGCTCGATCCGCGCCGCCGACACCAGGAGCTGGGCGTCCGCCGGCTTCACCAGGAGAAAATCCAGCGTCCCCTTGCGGACGTGCTCCACCAGCCGCGTCATCGACGGGTTGATGGCGCCCTCCAGCACCCCTTGCAGCAGGGTGAACCACCCCACCACCACCGTCGCCTCAGGGAAGCTCCAGCCGGCCACCGCGGGGCGCTGACCGTACACCACCACCAGCGGCGTCAGCGCCGTCAGCGCCCAGAGCACCTCGACGCCTCCTTCCACCAGGAAGTCGCTCCGGTACTGCATCGCCAGCAGCAGCGACGACCGGAGCTGCACCCCGAGCACCCGCAGCGCCCTCATCCCCCGTACACCTCGAAGCGCCTCAACCCGCGCCTCCACAGCCCCAGCGCCCCCAGCCCCAGCAGCCCCGCCATCCCCCACTGCACCGCCAGCCCCCGGAGCGCCTCCCCGACCCCGAGCCGCCCCGTCAGCACCTCCACCGGGAACGCCATCTGGTAGCGGAACGGCAGCCACCTCGTCGCCTCCTGGAGCCACCCGGGGAACAGATCCACCGGGATCGCGTACCCGCTCAGCGTGAAATACAGCACCAGCCACACGTCGATCAGCGACCGGCTGCTCTCCCAGAAGAAGCTCAGGCACCCCAGCGCCACGTTCGACAGGAACGTGATCAGCCATGCCCCCGCCAGCGACGCCAGGAAGATCCCCCACGGCCCCGCCCCCGACGGCAGCCTCCCCTGCCCCGCCATCGCCCACAGCGCCACCGGCAGCGCCACCGCCAGCCGCAGCGGCATCGCCGCCAGGTTCTCGATGGCGTAAGCCACCAGCGGGCTCACCGGCTTCAGCAGCCTCATCCCCAGCATCCCCTCCCGGATCTCCTGGATGATCTGCCACGACACCCACGACCCCGTGAGCTGACGGATCACGAAGACCGAAAGGAAATAGAACGAAAAATCCTCCGGACCGTACCCCCCGAGCGGCCCCTCTCTCGCCACCGCCGAGAACAGCGCCAGCATCACCAGCGGAAGGGTCGTAGAGAGAATCCATACAAGAAGCTCGGCCCGGTACGCCACCGCCTCCTGCACCGCCGCGCGAGCCATGGCGGGTGCGGCCCGGAGCGTCGCCCGGAGGCTCACGGATCTCCCCGCGCGAAGAGGCCGGCCAGGATCTCCTCCAGGGGAGGATCCTCGACGGTGAGGTCCGCCACCGGCAGGGACGCCAGCGCGGCAGCCACCGCCGCCCCCACCTGCCCGGCGGCCACCTGGAGGGTCACGGAGCACTCCCCCCGAGAGATCACCTCGCCCAGCGCGTCGATCCGGGAAGGCTCCACCGTCCCGGAGAAGCGCATGGTGACGCGCTTGACGGGGCGGATCTTCCGGACCAGCGCGTCAAGCGAGCCGTCGAAGGTGAGGGCCCCCTGGTCGATGAGCAGCACCCGGGGGCAGAGGGCCCGCACGTCGTCCATGTCGTGGCTGGTCAGGAGCAGCGTGGCGCCGCGCTCCTCGTTGTACCGCCGCAGGAACCCCCGGAGCGCCGCCTGCATCGCCACGTCCAGGCCGATGGTGGGCTCGTCCAGGAAGAGCACCCGGGGCCGGTGCACCAGCGCCGCCACCAGCTCGCACTTCATCCGTTCCCCCAGGGAGAGCTGGCGTGTCGGCTTGCTCACCACCTCGCCCAGCGAGAGCAGCGCCACCAGCTCATCCACGTCCTGGCGGAACGAAGCCCGGTCCACCCCGTAGATGGCCCGGTTGAGCTCGAAGGTCTCCGTGGGCGGGAGGTCCCACAGGAGCTGCTGCTTCTGCCCCATCACCAGGGTGATCCGCCCGAGGAAGGCGTCCTCCCGCAGCCAGGGGACGTGGCCGTGGACCCGCGCCTCGCCCCCGGTCGGGTGGAGCAGCCCGGCGAGCATCTTCAGCGTGGTGGTCTTTCCGGCCCCGTTGGGCCCGAGGAAGCCGACCCGCTCCCCCTCCCGGACGGTGAAGGAGACCCCGCGCACCGCCGGTACCTCGTCGTAGCGCCGCCGGAACAGCGACCGGAGCGCGGCCCCGAGCCCCGGCTCGCGGCGGTGTACCCGGAACGATTTCTCCAGGCCACGGACCTCGATCATGGCCCCGCGAGCGAGCGATCCGCGGGCGCCACCGCCCCCAGGATGACCGACTGCCAGGTGGGCGACACCTCGCTGCTGCGCCCCGCCACGTAGAGCAGCGTGAACCCCGAGAGGCGCAGCGCCGAGGGCCCCCGGGCGTCGTGCCTCGCCAGCACCGGCGCCGGGTTCCTCGACGCGACGCCGTCGTCCCCCAGCCGCGCCGCCAGCCCCACCGCGGTCCGCCCCAGCCGGTTGGTCCCGGTGTAGTAGATCAGCGTGATCGGTCGATCCAGCGCGGAGCGCACGGTGAGCGCGTCCGGCTCCCCCACCGCGGCGCTGTCGAAGACCTCGTCCAGCTCGGCCCCCTCCGGCAGCGGAGGCGCCCCCACCCTCGTCAGCAGCGGCTCGCCCCGGGGCCTCCGGAAGGTCACGCCATCGTCGGAGATCGCCTCCCCGATCGCCCCGGACGCCCCGTAGAGCAGGCGGATCTTCCCGTCGAACCCCCGGAACACCGACGGAGCCCCCAGGGCGCTCCCTTCCCAGCCTGGCTCTCCGCAGAGCACCGGCGTCGTCGGGTTCTTGACGAAGGTCTGCCCTCCGTCCTGGGAGACCGCCCGGCCCACGCACCCGCTGGCCTCGTAGTACATCCACACCTCGCCCGCCTCCCGGAGCACCGCCGGATGCCGGACGCCTCCCGGTTGCTCCCAGGTCTCCGTCGCCTCCAGCACCTTGACGCCGTTGCCCTCCAGGCTGCGCCCGTCCGGAAGCTCGAAGCGGGTGATGGTCGAGGTCGTCCCCCAGGAGACGTACACGGCGGCCCCCGGCGTCTCCGGGTCGCCGTCCAGATCGAGCGCCGCCGGCCCCTCCCACGGGGGACTTCGGTCGATCACGAAGGGCGCCCTCCCCTCCATCTCCCCCGCCCGCAGCAGCCGGAACGGCCCCGCCTGGGCGTTGGGCAGATCCCGATCCCCCCCGGCCGGAGAGGCCCCCGTCCCGCAGGAGGCCAGCAGCAGGAGCGCGAAACGCGGGAGTCGTTGGCTCACGCCCGCCAGGCTACCACCTTCCCCCCCCGCGGACCATTTCCCGCGGACGGTGGTACCCTGGGCCCATGCGCAGACCGCTCGCGGCCAGCTTGCTCCTGATCCTCGCCGCCCTCTCTTGCGAGGACAGGGAGGCCCCCGGCGCCGGGCTCCGCGGCTACGATCCGGCCATCGACGACCCGGTCGCTCCGGAGGCTCCCTACATCCCCCCCGAGGAGACCTGCTCCTCGCCGGACCTGAACGACCCGACGCGCTTTGTCCCTTGCTCCACCGGCGGAGGGATCTTCGGCCAGTGGGTCATCGACGACCTTGGTCTTCCCGCCTACGAGTACGGACTGGATCAGCAGGCCGACGCGCGCGCATCGTTCTCCAACACGGAGAAGCTGGAGCGGCGTGACCACTGGGCGGCGCTGGGGAACGAGCGGATCAACGTCCACGCCTTCAACGAAGGGTACGTCGAGGTGGTGACGCAGGACCGGGGGGTCTCGTACCTGAACAAGTACGACGAGGCGCAGAAGAATTACGCGGGAGGGTTCGGTTACCTCGACGACGGGGAGGAGCGGTGGAGCACGGCGTACCGGTGGCGCCCCGCAGGCGCGCGGTCGTCGCGGCGCTTCGGCATGGGGTACGCGGAGTACACGACGGATCACCGGGGGCTGCGGGCGAGGCGGCGGGTGGTGGCTCCGGCGGGGGAGGCCCCGGCGGTGGTGGCGGAGGTGACCCTGGAGAACCGCTCGTCCACGCCGCGCTCGCTCCGGTACTACGAGTACTGGGACGTGGCCCGGCGGAGCATCGAGATCAACTGGCTGGTCTCCGGCTCCACGGTGGCGTCGGCGCCGCAGAAGGCGCGGGACACCCGGGACAGGCGCAACGAGCTGTTCGACGAGGAGGTCTCCTACGATCCGGCGACGAGGACGCTGCGGCTCGTCCGCTCCCACGCCGAGGGGTTCACCCCTCCGCCCCCGGAGCAGCCAGATCCGGCGGATTTCTACCCGGGAAACCCGTTCCTCGCGGCCCTGTCGGCGGACGTGAGCGACGTGTACGTCGACCAGGAAGCGTTCTTCGGCGACGGAGGACCGGCGGCCCCGGCGCTGGTGCAGGGGCGAGGGAGCGGCGCCGGCGCCAAGGGCGGCGTGGTGGGCGCCCGGAGCAGCGGAGCGGGTCAGCCGCGCATGCTGGCGCTGCGGACGGATCTCCAGCTCGCCCCCGGGGAGCAGCGTACCCTGCGCTTCGTGTACGGCTACGCCCCCTGGGGTCAGCAGCCCGCGATCGATCCTTCCTGGGCGAGCGCCGATCTCCGGGCCGAGTACGCGGAGAGGCTGCGACCGAGGCTGTTCTACCTGGCCACGGAGCAGGAGCCCTTCCTGCACCGGGAGATGGCGTGGAACACCTACCAGATCGAGGCGTCGGTGGGGCGGCGGGACTACTGGCAGACGCGGGTGGTGCCCCAGGGGTCGGCGTACCTGTACCTCCACGGGGCCGACGGCGCGGCGCGGGACCTGGGCCTCTTCGCCCTGCCGCTGGTCTACACCCACCCGGAGCTGGCCCGGGACGAGCTGCTGCTCAACATGGGGATCACCTTCGGCGCCGACCGGCGGATCTCCTACGCCTTCCAGGGGCACGGAATGCTCGACGACGCGGGGATCCACCACGCGCCGAGCGACCTCGATCTGTTCTTTTTGTGGGGGCTCTCCGAGTACCTGGGCGCCACGGGCGATGCTTCCTTCCTGGACGCGCCGGCGCCTTACTACCCGCGGGGGTCGGTCCCGGACGCCACCGTCTGGATGCACCTGGTCGACGCCGTGCGCCACCTCTTCGACAAGGTGGGAACCGGCGAGCACGGGCTGATCCGGCTCCAGACCGGCGACTGGAGCGACGGGATCACCTTCGAGGCCAAGGACAAACCCCTGGCGGTAAACAAGGGCGAGAGCGTACCCAACACCCAGATGGCCCTGGCGGTCCTGCCCCGGGTGGCGGACCTGATCGAGCCCCGGGATCCGGACCTCGCCGCGGAGATCCGCCAGCGCCTCGCCGGGCTGAAGACCGCCCTCGCCTCGGCCTGGACCGGCGCGTTCTACGGGCGCGCCTTCTTCGGCGACGGCAAGCTCGCCTACAGCGACGTGGTCAACCTGGAGTCGCAGGTCTGGGGCCTCATCGGCGACACCCACGCGACCCCCGAGGATCGCGCCAAGAACCTCGCAAGGGTCGCATCTGACCTCGACGACCCTTGCCCTATCGGGGCCACGCTGGTCCCCGGTGGTCAGGTCTGGCCGGCCATCAGCGGCCTGCTGACCTGGGGCTACGCTCGCCACGATCCGGCGCGTGCCTTCCGCCACCTGGCGCGGAACACCATGGCGGCTCACGCCCGTACCTTCCCGGCGATCTGGTACGGCATCTGGAGCGCCCCCGACGGGATGCACTGCACCGCCGGCAAGACCCCGGGGGAGGCCTGGTTCAGCCCGGTGACGCCGATGACGGACTTCCCGGTGCAGAACAACAACCAGCACGCGCTGCCGCTGTGGGCGGCGCTGAAGGTGGCGGGCGTCGAGGCCACCGCCGCGGGCCTCCAGCTCACCCCCCGGGAGCCCGCCCGGCTCTCGCTCCGCAGCGCCCTCCTGGACCTGGACCGCCGCCCCGGGAAGCTCTCCGGCGCCTACCGCCCGCTGGGGCCGCGCCGCGTCGAGATCCTCGCGCCTCCGGGGGAGCGCATCCTGTCCGCGAAGCTCCAGGGCGCCCCGGTCGTTTTCCCGGAGCAGGCGACCTCGATCAGCCTCGATCTCCCGGCGGGCGGCGGCTCCTTCGAGGTCACCACCGGGAAGTGACCCCGCGAGGAGGGAGCCCCCTCACGGCGCGAAGAACCAGACCTCGCCGGGGTTGCACCCGTAGACGATGTTCACCTCGCGCTTGCCGGCATGCATCTGCGCCCGCTGCCGGAGCTGGAGCATCTCGAGGTCCGTCACCCGTGGCCTCGGCCTCTGCTTCGGCTTCATCACGATGCTGAACCCCACCGACGAGTGCCGCTCCGAGCTCCCCAGGTAAGCTGGGCGCAAGGAGACCTGGACCCAGATCGCATCCCCGACGACGTTGCAGAGCCGGAAGATCGTTCGGGCGCCCGAAAGCGCCTCGATGCTCGTCCGGAGCGCCTTCCACTTCGCCTCGCTGAGCGGGGCGAAGCGCTGGATCGCCAGCGCGCGGATCTCCTCCGACTCCGCCGGGGCGAGGGTCCGGTAGGTCTCGTGGAACTGCCGCATGGCCTCCTTGTCCCCCGCCTTCGCCCGAGCAAACGCCGCAGGGAGATCCTTCTGCAAGAACGCGCGCTCCGTCGGCCCGCGGAGCGCCGGAGGGAAGAAGGAGGAGCAGGGACGCCAGAGGCCGACGGCGACCTCCTCCGGGGGCTGGAGCCCAGCCAACTCCAGCAGCCGCGGGCAGGCCAGGGGGACGATCATGGGGCTCTTGCCGAGGCGCGCCAGCGTCGCGGGCGAGGTGTCCGCGTAGCAGGATTCGTAGCGCTGCCGCTGCTGGTCGAGGACCGCGAGCCAGGCCCGCTCGCCGGGGGAATCACAGACCTCCGAGGCCATCGCCTCGGTGGGGAGGATCTCCGAGCAGGCGTCGATACGGGAGAGCACGACGATGCCGCGGGCGCACTGGAGCGCGCTGCGTCCTCCGGAAGAGAGAAGCGGCAGCCGCTGCCCCTCGACCGCGAGGGTCGCCTGGGGCTCGCTCGCCAGGGACTCGATCAGCTCGTCGTCGAGGAGGGCCTTCCCCCCCTCGAAGGAGAGGGTCCTCTCCAGGTTTTCCCCGAGCAGGACCGCCTGCCCCTGGAAAGGAACGCCGTCGCGCCGCAACCCCAGCGCGAAGGGACCGTACTCGAAGAACTGGGCGAAGGTCGGGGGGCGAGCCGGGGTGTCCGCGGGAGGAGCCGCCGGGGAAGCAGGAGGCGGTGGGGACGAACAGGCGGCCAGGACGAGGAGCCCCAGCGCCCAGCCCCTCCCCCGCCCTGGCATCAGAAGCGCCCCCCCAGGGCGACGCCTCCGGGCCCCACGCCCACACGCAACGCCGCCGGACTCCTGGCGGTGGCGGGGCCATCGGAGCCCGAGAAGAGACCGTAGAGGCCGAGCCCCAGCCCGGCGACGGCGAGGCCGAAGGAGAGGTTGGAGGCGATGGCGAGGCGCTCGGCGGTGTCCGTGTCGGAGCGGCGGCTGAGGGGGCAGGCGCCGCCAGGGAGGGTGCAATCTTTCTTGATGTCCTCCACCCGGGAGGAGACCATCCAGCCAAGGACGCCGCCCGCCGCGAGGAAGACCCCCGCCCCGGTGAAGCCGATGATCGCGAGGGGCCGCCCGCCGGAGCCTTCGTCTGCGGGGCGAGGCTTGGCAGAGGGGCGCGGCGGCGGAGCGGCGGCGGACGCGGAGGCAGAGGCCGCAGGGGCCTGATCAGGGGAAGGTTCGCGGTAGAGCTTGAGGGTGAGCTTGTAGTGCTCCCCCTCGGCCATCTGGATCTTCTGCTCCGAGGGCAAGAACCCCTCGGCTTCGGCCTTCACCAGGTGGACTCCCGGGTTGATGGGACGCACGACACCGAGCGATTCGTTGGGGATTCGCTGGCCGTCGAGGGTGACCACGCGGGGTACCTTGGGGCCTATCCCGACGAGAGAGATCTCGATGCGAGGGATGCGCGGGGCGATGGCCTCTGCCTCCTGGCGCGCGGTCTCCCGGGCCGATGCCCAGACGGGAGGCTCTCCGGGTTGGGGCTCGCTCCGCGCCACATCGAGGAACAGTTCGTGAGCTTCGATGAGTTGCTGCTGCTTCACCAGCAGTCCGGCGATGGCCACCTTGAGGGAAGGCGCCGGGAAGATGGCATCGGCGCGGCGAAACAGCTCGATGGCTCCCTTGAGGTCACCCGCCTCCACCTTCTTGTCCGCCTCCTCGGCGAGGAGCCGGGCGGTGGCGCGATCCTGGGCGGATGGTGCCTGACCGGAGGCGGAGAGCGGCAACAGGAGCACGAGGAGCAGTACGCGGGTGGACCGGCGGACCATGCTCACAGACCGTAATCGTGCTTCGTGGGGGCCGGGGTGGTCGCGGGCGCAGGCGTGGTCGTGGTCGCAGGCGCGGTCGCCGTGGCCGGGGCGGTGGTCTTGGGGGTGCTTCCCTTGGGAGCGGGACGGAAGTTGTTCCCGTTGGGGTAGGGGCGGAAGGTCTGCTCGGGCGGCAGGGAATTGATCGAGACGACCGGCGCCGAAGAGCCCGGCGCGGCAGAGGCAGACGGCAAGGGGTGCTCCTGGGCAGAGGCGAGCGGGGCGCCGAGCCTGGGGGCGGAGGCGACGGCGCTGGCGAGCGGGGGCGGCGAGGAGGTGGTCAGGCGCCAGAGGAGCCCCCCTGCCACCCCGAGGCCCGTGAACACCGCGCCCGCGATGAGCCAGCGGACGCGGGAGGCGTGCGCCGTGGCGTTGCGGTAGCTGGCGGCGGTTCCCTGGAGGGTGACCGCCTGCCGCCGGGAGGAGGGCGGCAGCGAGGGAGATCCGCGACGCACCAGGGGGACAGCGTCGGCGGGCGTCTCGCTCACGGGGCCAGAGAGCGGCCCGGTGAGGTCCGCCAGGTTGAGGGCGGTGAACTGGGCCGTGGACTCGGCGGACGGCGTCAGCCCGCAGGCAACCGCGAAGGAGTCGGCCATCTCCTTGGCGCTACGGAAGCGGAGCTCGGGATCCTTGGCGAGGGCCCGCTGGAACCACGGGTCGAGCCCCGGCGGCAGCCCGGCGCGCAGGTGCGAGGGGGGCCGGGGGGTCTGGGTGGTGATGGCGACGATCAGCTCCCCCACGCCATCGGACTGGAAGGGGACGTAGCCGGTGAGGCAGCGGTAGGCGACCACCGCCAGCGAGTAGAGATCGCTCCGGTGATCGACGGGGCGGTTGCCGTAGGCCTGCTCGGGGCTCATGAACAGGGGCGTCCCGAGGACCTGGCCGGTGCCGGTGCGGTGGGTGGAGACGCCCGCCTGGCCCATCTTGGCAATACCAAAATCAAGGATCTTCAGCAGGAACCCGTCCTCGTCCTCGCAGAGGAAGAGGTTATCGGGCTTGATGTCCCGGTGGATGATCCGGGCGGAGTGGGCCCGCGCCAGGCCCTTGCACGCCTGGGTGATGATCCGGGCCACCATCGGGACGGGGAGCACCGGCTCTCGCTCGAGCAACGACGCCAGCTCCTCCCCCTGGAGCAGCTCCATGGCGAGGTAGGGGCGATGGTACTCGTCGGTGCCGAAGTCAAGGACGCTGACGACGTGGGGGCTCTTGATCTTGGCCGCCGCCATCGCCTCCTGGCTGAAGCGAGACCAGGCGTCCCGGTTGGAGACGTACTGGGGATCAATGAATTTGATTGCCACCTCGATGTTGAGGGTCAGGTGCCAGGCCATCCAGACGCTCCCCATCCCGCCTTGGCCGAGGTGTCGGTCAAGCCGGAACCGGTTGGCGATGGTCATGCCGGGCGCGAGGGTGGGTGGCGTCGTCATCCGTGCCCACTGGGCATCTTACCCGATCTCGCGCCCCCTTGCCTGCAAAACCTGAAGCCCCCCGACGATCTCAGGGACACTCGTCCGGACCGATCTCGGGGAACCCATCCCCCTGCCCCTTGCCCCGGGCCTCCCCGTCGAAGTCGTTGGCCTCGGCGGTGGTCACCAGCCCCTGGTTGAGCAGCGCACAGGAGCTATCCAGGTGCAACCCGGCGGCGGTGAGGTTGGTAAAGTCGCCCAGGGGCGCCTTGAACTTCGGATCCTTGGCGACGTTCTTGTCGAAGGTCCAGCTCGCGGACGACTGGTTGAGGGCGGGCAGATCGTCGATCTCCTGGGCTCCCCGCTTGTAGTAGGCGCTCCCCGGGCCCAGCCCCACCGGGCTCGAGACCAGGAAAAAATCGTTGTTGCGCACCGTGAGCTGCTCCGCCGCCCCCTCCACCCCCCCGTAGCGCTCGGCGGTGGTGTTCCCCGCCAGGAAGAGGTTGTTGAGCAGAAGCAACCCCTGGACCTTCTGGCCGCCGAGCCCCACCAGCCGCACCCCCACCGCCTCGGTGGTCGGCTCCACGGTCTTGGCCCGCCCCAGGCCGAAGCAGAGGTTGTAGACGAACAGGGCGGCCCCCTCGCCGCCGAGCTGCTCGGAATTGTTGCCCAGCTCGCAGCCGGTCGAACTGGCTCCAAACCCCCCCAGCACGTAGTTGTTGGAGAACTTCGAGTTCACGTCGCTGTGGCTCACCAGCCCCGTGCTCTGCTCCGCGGTCTTGCATGCGCCCCCGTCGGGCCCTTCCAGCGGAACCCCGCAGGCGTTCACCATGTTCACCGAGAACAGCATCGACTTCTGGGAGATCGTCCTCGCCCCGATCCCCACCTTCGCGGCCCCCCCCCGGATGACGTTCGAGAGTACCTGGCTCCCCTTGCCTCCCTGGGCGATCAACCCCGCCGCCAAGGACACCCCGTAGCCCCCCGCCAGCGTGTTGCCCGACAGCGCCACCGTCCCCTGGCTGTCCACCCCGAGCACCTCCCCGGGCAGACCGTCGGAGACAAGGTTCCCCGCAAGGAGCTTGTTCCCCGTCGCCTTCAGGCTCCCCCCCTCCACCCTCACCCCCGCGTGGCGCGACGTGCTCGCCGCCAGCCCCCCCTGCTGCGGCCCCCCCAAGATCATCTCGTTCTTCTCCAGCACCAGGCTCCCCTGGAGCCCCCTCACCCCGGCCGCTATCGCCCCGGGAAAATCCGCCTTGCAGAACGAGGTACACCCCGCCACCTGCTTGTTCCCGCTGAGCACCGCCCCCGCCTCCGAGGCCAGCTCCACCCCGAACGCCTCGTACTTCTCCCCCTGCCCGCTCGGCGCACCGCCCCCGATCCGCTCGCACTTGTCCAGCACCAACCCCACCACCCCGGGCTCGTTCCCCTCGAACCTCACCCCCACGACCCTCCTCCCTCCCGCCGTCAGCGAGCCGTCGATCGTGCCTCCCTCCACCTTCACCCCGGTCCGATCCGCCAGCAGACCCACCCGCTCCAGCGCCGCACTGGCGCCCACCACCGCCACCCCGCTCAGCGCCAGGCCAGGAACCCCGCCGCCCCCCACCTGCACCGCGCGGATCCCTATCCCCAGCAGGCTCCCGCTCCCACCCTCCTCTTCCCCTCTCACCTCTCCTCCCTGGATCGTCACCGCGCCCACCCCCTCCAGATCCAGCCCCACCACCTCCGGCCCCTGCCCTCCCTTGATCAATGTCTTGTCCAGGGTCAAATCAGCCCCTGCTCCGTCCACGACCCACCGCAACCCCACCGCGCGGATGTTGCCGGCGCCTCCCTCCAGGGTACTCTTTGACACCTTGAAACTCCCGAGGAACACGGCGTCCACGGCGGCGCTGCTGGCGGCCTTGCCTCCCTGGAGCGTGGCCCCGGAGAGGCTGACCTCACCGGAGCCCTCCAGGCAGAGCGCCGCGCTGCTCTCGACGGCGTCGAGCCCGGCGACCTCGACGGCATCCTCAAGGACCAGGGCGCCGCTGCTGCTGGCCTCCCGCTCGACGCCGCAGGCGCGCGAAACGATCTGCTTCGCCGGGCCCCCTTCGACCCGCAGGTTCCGCAGCGTGAGCGCCCCCTGCTGCTGGGAGATCATGGCGAGGGAGACCTGGGGCACCGCGAGGTTGGCCCGGAGCAGGACGCCGTCGACGAACGAGGCCCCCCCGGGAGGCCCCCGGAGGGCGCTCCCGCCGGCGGTCTCGATCACCGTCTTCTGCTCGTCGGGGATCGCAGAGCGAGCAGAGAAGTCGTCGTCGTAGCCGCCCTCCAAGGAGACCCCCTCGCGCAGGGAGACCGCCCCGTAGACGCCGCTCGCCGCCCGGATCACCAGCGCCCCCTTGGTCTTGTCGATGGCCTCCTGGATGTCGCACCACGGGCTGGACACGCCGCCGCAGGCGGTGGAGGGGTCGCAGGCGTTTTTCGCCACGTAGCCGCCGGTCGCCGCCTTCACCACCACCGTCGCCTCGCCCTTGGCTCCGCAGACGTCGGTGACGGTGACGCGGTACGAGTAGTCGCCGCACTCCTTCACCTGTACCGTCGCCTTGGCGCCGTCGGCGCTCGCCAGCGGGGGCGCGTCGCCCAGCGGTTCCCACGAGAATTCGAGAGATCCTTGCTCCGGATCGGAGCTAGCAGAGGCGTCCAGGACGATCTCCTGCCCGGCGCTCCCCTCGATGCTCTCCGGCAGGACCGCCGTCGGCGCCAGGTTCCCCTCCTCGCAGGACCCCGAGCCGCCCCCCCCGCTGTCGCCCGCGCCGCCGCCCACCCCCGCGTCGCCG
>CAZSDX010000059.1:0-19045 GCA_964605685.1 uncultured Polyangiaceae bacterium | reverse complement strand
TCACCGGCGCCTCGTCCGGCATCGGCCGCGCGCTGGCCCGCGAGGTCGCGCCGCGGTGCAGCGCGCTGGTGCTGGTCGCCCGCCGCAAGAACGAGCTGGAGGCGCTGGCCGACGAGCTGCGCGCCCGGCACCCCAAGCTGCGGGTGCTGGTGGCGCCCTGCGATCTGAACGACCGCGCCCAGGTCGACGAGGTGCTGCTCGATGTCCAGCGGGAGTTCGGCGGCGTCGACGTGCTGATCAACAACGCGGGCTTCGGCGACATGAGCCTCTTCGATCTCAGCGACTGGGAGCGCAACCAGCGGATGATCGACCTCAACGTCACCGCCCTCGCCTACCTGACCCACCGCCTCGTCGGCCCCATGGTCGCCCGGGGCCGCGGCGGGATCCTCAACATCAGCTCCGGTTTCGGGTTGGCGTTCCTCCCGGGGT
Source organism: uncultured Polyangiaceae bacterium (assembly GCA_964605685.1). GTDB lineage: Bacteria > Myxococcota_A > Polyangia > Polyangiales > Polyangiaceae > JANWXX01. Next base: position 18,616 of record CAZSDX010000059.1, on the reverse strand, counting down.
TCGCCACCTACATCGCCACGAAGCACTACGTCACCGGCTTCACCGAGGCGCTCCGCCTCGACCTGACCGGAACCGGCGTGGTCGTCACCCAGTCCTGCCCCGGGCCCGTCGCCACCGAGTTCGCCAGCCACACCGGCAACTTCACCGGCCAGGAGATCCCGGCCATCCTGGAGATCTCCGCCGAGCAGTGCGCCCGCGAGTCGCTGCGCGCCTTCGAGCTGGACCGGGCCCTGGTCGTCCCCGGCGTGGTCGCCTGGGTGCTGATGTTCCTCAACGACCTCACCCCCCGCCCGATCCGCCGCCTCCTGCTGGCCCAGGCTGCCCCGCACCTCCGGCAGCTCCAGGAAAAATCCCGCACCGGCGCCCCGTGAAGCCTCCCCCGGAAGGTACCCTCCAGCGCTGGGCCTGGGACTACATCCTCACCGACGATCTCGCCCTCAAGGTCGCCCCGCCCGCTCCTCCTTCGCTCCTCGAAGCGGACCCACCTCCGCGCCGCATCGCCTCTCCGGGGCGCCCCCCGCAGCTCCCGGTCGCCGCCCGCGCCCCCAAGGCTCCGGGGCCCGACGCCCTCCGCGACCCGCGCCGCCGGGCCCAGCTCCTCCATACCTTCTGGCACCACGAGCTCCAGGCCGCGGAGCTGATGGCCTGGGCGATCCTTGCCTTCCCGGAGGCACCCGCTCCCCTACGCCGCGGGCTGCTCCAGGTGCTGGAAGACGAGCTCCGCCACATGGCCCTCTACCGGGAGCACCTCGCGCGGCTGGGCTCCGAGATCGGTCAGTTTCCGGTGCGGGACTGGTTCTGGCAGCGGGTACCGGGGGCCGAGGCGCTCCCGTCGTTCCTGGCGGTGATGGGCATGGGGCTGGAGGCCGCCAACCTGGACCACGCGCCGCGGTTCGCCGCCCGGTTCCGGGCCGTGGGGGACGCCCGCGGGGCGGAGATCCAGGAGCAGATCGCCGAGGAGGAGATCCCCCACAGCGCCCTGGCGCTCCGGTGGTACCGGAAGCTGACGGGCGCGACCGACGACGAGCTGTTCCTCCGCTGGACGGGGAGCCTGCCGCCGCCGCTGTCGCCGCTGCTGATGCGGGGGCTCCCGCTGGATCGGGGGCGGCGGGGCCGGGCTGGCTTCCCCGGGGCCTTCCTGGACGCGCTGGAGCGGTGGGAGCCACGCCCACCTTGAGGCAACTTTTGCCCGGGACGGTGGGGAGGGATCGCGTGCATACTCCGGGGCGATGCGGCGCCTCCTTTCCCCCTCGCTTGCCCTGATCCTGCTGGCCTGTAGCTCCGACGATCCTGCCCCGGCGCCGCCCCCGGCCCCCGCGGCCATCGCCGGGGCGCAGGTGCGGTTCGATCTGGGCTCGGAGCTGTCCACCCCGGAGACCTTCTTCCAGTTCCCGTACCCGTCGGATCTGCGGCTCGTCGACGGCTCGCCGGACGTCCGCGGCTGGCCCAATCCGCGGAACCTCGGGCTGGTGGAGGCGCTGCGGGTGGCCGCCGCCGAGCGCAAGGGCTTCCCGGTGCTCCCGGCGGCGTACTTCCTGTTCGACGCGCCCCTCGCGGAGCGCACCCCGGACGCGGTGCTTCCGGCGGCGAAGGACGCCCCGGTGATGCTGGTGGACATCGACCCCGCGTCGCCGGAGAAGGGCCGCCTCTACCCGATGGTGGCGTCGACGCTGCCCCCGGACGACTACACGCCGGAGAACCTGCTGGCGGTGGCGCCGCGGCCTGGCTTCGTGCTGGCTCCGAACCGCACCTACGCCTTCGTGGTGCTGCGGTCGCTGGGGGACGCGAGCGGGGCGCCGCTGGGGGTCCCGCAGGCGATGGAGGAGCTCAAGGCGGGGGTCACCCCGGCGGGCGCACGGGGCAAGGCGGCGGCGGAGCAGTACGCGAAGCTCTGGCCGGTGCTGAAGCAGATCGGCGTGGACACGGCGCAGGTGGCGGCGGCCACGGTGTTCTCCACGGTGGACGTGGTGAGCGACCTGTTCGAGCTGACGAACAAGCTGAAGGCGCAGTACAAGGTCGAGATCACGGGACTCGCGGTGGACCCGGGCGACGGGGCCAAGCACCCGCGCTACTGCGAGCTACGGGGCAAGGTGGTGTACCCCCAGTTCCAGAAGGGGACGCCGCCCTTCAACAAGGAAGGGCTCTTCGATTTCTCCCAGGGAGATCTGCCGGTGAAGCAGCGGGACGAGGAGGCCCCGATCACGCTGACGCTCCCGAAGGGTCCGATGCCCGAGGGCGGCTACCCGCTGGCGATGTTCTTCCACGGCTCCGGGGGGCTGAGCACCGCGGTGGTCGACCGGGGGACGTGGCGCAACACGGAGGACCCGGCGGACTGCCCTCCGTGGCCCGACACGCTCCGGTGCGACAAGAAGAAGAGCGACCCGCAGACGCTGCTGGACGAGTGGGAGAAGAAGCGCGGGTGCAACACCGCAGGCGAGGGGCCGGCGCACGTGATGGCCCAGCGGGGCTTCGCCATGGCGGCCAGCGCCCTGCCGCTGAACCCCGAGCGGCTGGAGTGCGCCGAGGAGATCGCCTACCTGAACTTCAACAACCTGGCGGCCTTCCGCGACACCTTCCGCCAGGGCGTCATCGAGCAGCGGCTCTTCATCGAGGCGCTCTCGACCCTCACCATCGACCCGGCCATCGTGGCGTCCTGCGAGGGGCTCTCGCTGCCCGCCGGGGCCTCCGCTTACCGCTTCTCCCTCGACAAGCTGGTGGCCACGGGCCAGTCGATGGGGGGGATGTACACCAACATGATCGGTGCCGTGGAGCCGAGGATCCAGGCGGTGGCGCCCACCGGCGCGGGCGGCTTCTGGAGCTACTTCATCCTCAAGACCAAGCTGCTGGCCAACATCGACAAGGCGGTCGGATCGCTGCTGGTGACCAAGGCTCCGCTCCAGTTCTTGCACCCGGCGCTCCAGCTCCTGGAGACCGCCTGGGAGCCCGCGGAGCCGCTGGCGTACATGCCGAGGCTCGGGAAAAACCCGCTGCCCAACCACCCCGCGCGGGCCATCTACGAGCCGGTGGGCAAGGATGACTCCTACTTCCCCATCGAGCTGTTCGACGCGGTGGCCCTGGCCTACGGGCACCCGCAGGCGGGCCAGGAGGTCTGGCCCTCGATGCAGCAGGCGCTCTCCCTGGACGACCGGGGCGGCCTGCTCCCTTACCCGGTGGTCGACAACAACGACTCGCTCGCCGGAGGGAAGTTCACCGGCGCGGTCATCCAGTACCCCGGCGACGGGGTGTACGACCCCCATGCGCTCTACTCGCAGCGGGACGAGGTGAAGTACCAGTACGGGTGCTTCTTCGAGAGCTTGTTGAAGAAGGGCAAGGCCAGCATCCCGGCCCCGGCCCCGGTGGATTCCCCCTGCCCCTGATCGGGTTCAGATGTAACCCATCAGGCCAACCTGGAAGCCGAAGTTGGTGGTCTTGAAGTCGACCTCCTTGGTGGTGGTGTTGGTGCCGATGGTGGTCTCGGTCTTGTCCTTTCCGGAGACCCCGTAGTCGAGCACCGGACCGAACAGGAAGCCGAAGCGGGCGACGGGGGTGAAGACGAACATCGGGTCGAGGCTGAGCGCCAGGGCGCTGGTTGAGGAGGAGGTCTTGATGGTCTGCGTGCCGTTTGTCTCCTCGCCGCTGCTGGAAGTCTGGTAGTAGGAGATCCCGCCGCGGGCCCAGAGGTAGAAGGCGTTGCTGAAGAAGAAGATGTAGCCGACGCGGGGGGCGAAGAGGAGGGTGGTGGTGGGGTCACCCTCCTTCTCGGTCTTGGTGCCTCCGGTCTCGACGGTCGTCTTGCTGGAGGTACGGGTGAGCCCGAGGCTGGCACCGAGGGTGAGCGCCGGGATCACCGAGTAGTGCAGGCCTAGCGTCGGAGTGTTGAAGGGGTTGTTCGCGGCGGGAGCGAGGAGGCCGATGCCGGTGGTACTCTGGGTCGTCGTGGCGGTGGTGTTGCCCACCGTGATTTCGGTCTTGGTGGAGGAGAGGCCGACGCCAAACATCCGCTCGCCGGTGGCGATGAAGAAGCTGTTGCGATCGAAGTCGAGGGGCCCGGCGGCGGCCTCCCGGGTAGCGCCGAACAGGCAGGAGGCGACGGAGGCGGCGAGGAGCGGCTTGAGGAGGTTCTTCATGGCTTCCCCAGCTTAGCGCCCCTGCTCCCGGGGAGGCCAACTCCTGTGGCGGCGGCGGGGCTCGTGGGCGGCCTGGGGGCGTGGTAAGAGGCGCCCAGCCATGAGCCGCATCTACCGAACGCTACCGCCCGCCGGCACCCGCATCGGCCTTGCCTTCTCCGGGGGCCTCGACACCCGCTGCGCCGTCGCCTGGATGAGCCGCCAGGGCCTCGACGTGTACGCCTACACCGCCGACCTGGCCCAGCCGGACGAGAAGAACCCCGCCGACATCCCCCCCGAGGCGCTGCGCCACGGGGCCAGGGCCGCCCGCCTGATCGATTGCCGCGAGGCCATGGCCCGCGAGGGCGTCGTCGCCATCCAGTGCGGCGCGTTTCACCTGTCGATGGGGGGGAAGAAGTACTTCAACACCACCCCCCTGGGCCGCGCGGTCACCACCACCGCCATCGTCAAGGCGATGCGCGAGGACGGCGTCCACGTCTTCGGGGACGGGAGCACCCACAAGGGCAACGACATCCAGCGGTTCTACCGCTACGGCATCCTGGTGGATCCGCAGCTCCAGATCTACAAGCCCTGGCTCGACCCTCGCTTCGTCGAGGCGCTGGGCGGGCGCAAGGAGATGAGCGAGTACCTGGAGAGCGTCGGCCTGCCCTACAAGATGGGCACGGAGAAGGCCTACTCCACCGACGCCAACCTGCTGGGAGCCACCCACGAGGCCAAGGACCTGGAGCACCTCGACAAGGGCATGAGGATCGTCGATCCGATCATGGGCGTGGCCCACTGGAAGCCCTCCGTCGAGGTGCGCCCCGAGGAGGTCACCGTCGAGTTCGCCCAGGGGCTCCCGGTGGCCCTCAACGGCCAGCGCTACACCTCTCTCTACGAGCTGTTCCTGGAGGCCAACCGCACCGGCGGGCGCCACGGCCTCGGCATGAGCGATCAGATCGAGAACCGCGTCATCGACGCCAAGAGCCGCGGCATCTACGAGGCCCCCGGCATGGCGCTGCTCCACATCGCCTACGAGCGCCTGCTCTCCGCCATCCACAACGAGAACACCACCGACCTCTACTGCACCCTGGGCCGCCGCCTCGGCCGCCTGCTCTACGAGGGCAAGTGGTACGACCCCGAGGCCCTGATGCTCAAGGACGCCCTGCTGCGCTGGGTCGCCCCCTCCATCACCGGCTCCGTCACCCTAGAGCTGCGCCGCGGCGACGACTACACCCTGCTGGCTACCCGCGCCGAGCACATGAGCTACGACCCCTCCAAGCTCTCCATGGAGAAGGTCGCCTCCTCCTTCTCCCCGGAGGACCGCATCGGCGCCCTGGAGATGCAGAACCTCTCCGTCGGCGACAACCGCGCGCTGCTGCTCCACCACCTCGCCAGCGTCCAGCGCCTCGCCGCCGCGCCCTCCGCGGGCGTCGACAAGCTCCTCGAAGAGTTACCCGCCCCCCGCCGAGCCCTCCTCGCGTTGGGAGGCCCAGGTCTATCAATACCCTCACCGCCATGCATCACATCCTGCTCGCCGCGCACCCCTCGGTCGGCCACACCAACGCGCTGCGCTCGATCGGACGCCGGCTTCGCTCCCGGGGGCATCGGGTGTCGATGGCCATGGCGGCCCCGCGCCCGCCGGACTGGCCCTTCATCCCCGAGCCCGCCAGGGTGGCCGGCCGGCTGCCGGACGCCATCCGGGCCGATGGCATCGAGGTGATCGACTTGCCCATCTCGCCTCGCTCCTTCTGGTACGCCGTGCGGTTGCCCCTGCAAACCGGCTACGACGAGATGGAGATGGCGGTGAAGATGTTCAGCGCCGGCTGCGAGGAGCAGGCGCGAGCCCTCGCCTCGGAGGTTTACCGCCGGGGGGTCTCGGTCATCGTGGCGGACTACCTGTTCTTCCCAGCCTACCTGGCGGCGCGTGTGGCCGGGGTTCCCTTCGTGACGCTCTACCACTCGGCGCTGCCGTTCCCGGTCGAGGGGGCGCCGCCCTTCGGCAGCGGGCTGCTGGCGGGCTCGCCCTCCGACCCGGCCTGGCAGCGGGCCTCGCGCCGCTTCGAGGCCATCGCGGGCTGGCTCACCAAGCGCACGGCGCAGGCCTGCCGTTCCCTGGGCGTCGATCCACCCGAGGAGGCGCTGCTGCACCCCTACTCGTCCACGCTCAACATCCTGGCCACGACCGAGGTGCTCGAGCCCGGGCTGCGGCCCCTCGCGGGGCCGGTGCTGTTCGCGGGCCCTTGCATCGAGCCCCGCCCCGACGAGCGGGACGACGACCCCGCGCTGCAGGCCCTGCTCCCCGGTCGTCGCCGCGTCTACGTGTCGCTCGGCACGGTCTTCAACGAAAGGCCTGGCATCTTCAGGACTCTGCTGCGCGGTCTTGATCGCGATGACGTGCAGGTGATCGTCAGCGCTGGCGCCAGCTACAAGAAATTGAGCAAGCAGGCCCCCTCGCGCAACGCCTCGATCTTCCCGCGGGTTCCGCAGCTCAAGATGCTCCAGCGGGTCGATGCGGTCGTCACCCACGGAGGGAACAACACCACGCAGGAGACCCTCGCCGCCGGACGCCCCATGATGGTGGTCCCCTTCGGTGGGGATCAGCTCGAGAACGCCTGCCGCGTCCAGCGCCTCGGCGTGGGGGTCGCCGTGCCGCCCCGGAAGCTCTCCGTGGCCTCGGTGCGGGAGGCCCTCGATCGCCTGCTTTTCGATGCGCGGCTGCAAACCAGGGCCCGGGAGGTCTCGGCGGCGCTGGTTGGGTGCGACGGAGTCGGTCGCTCGGTCGAGGCGATCCTCGGCGTGGCCGATGCTGTCCGTGGGGTGGACAAATGACGAAGGGCCGCTTGGGTTGCGCGGCCCTTTGGCTGGATTTTTCAGGGTGGGCGCAGAGGGATTTGAACCCCCGACTTCAACCGTGTGAAGGTCGCACTCTACCGCTGAGTTATGCGCCCGGTAGCGAGGGCTCGGAAGCTACCACAGCCGCCCCCCAGGTCAAGGGGTTTCGTCGCGCTTCCCCCTGGCACGCCGCCGGAGCGCCAGCAGCCCCAGGCCGAACACGGAGAGCGCTGCCGTCCCGGGCGTCGCGGAGCCAGGGAGCGCACAGCCAAAGCAGCCCCTGGCCGGCGTGCCAGGCATGACGCCGGAGGCTCCGGGGGCCGGTGTGCCGGCAGGGGAGGTCGCGGACGCCGCAGGCGTCGCGGAGGGGAGGGGCACCGGAGAGACCGGAGCAGCCTGGCCCTTGGCGTCGATCTCAGGGACATCCTGGGCGAGGAAGGCGGCCAGTTCGGTCTGCCCCCGAGGAGCGAAGGCGAGGCCGGTGGCGGGGCGAGGCTTGGTGGAAACCCCGGAGGGGGGCCCGCCCCAGATCCCGTAGCGTGGCTCCTTGCATTCCACGGGGCCTTTCCAGGGGTGTCGGATGGCATAGCGCCCCTGGAAGTTGTTGATGCCGCTGTTGGGGGTGGCGCCTTGCTCCAGGGTCTTGCCGTCGCGGCGGACCTCGCGGCCTCCGGCGATGGGCGGGGCCTCCTGGAAGACGAGGTCGTCGCCGAGGGTGTCCTTGCCGTAGCGGGCGTGGAGCCGGGTCAAGACAAAGCCAAAAGGACGGAAGCGGCGGGATCCGGGGCCCGGAGGACGTACGGTCGCAGGACGTCGCGCGCCGGGGGGTGGGGGGGCAGGCGGTGCGTCCGGGGAGGCATCCGGCAAGGCGTCAGCTCCGAGGGTGGCGAGATCCTGGGGGAAGAGGGTGGGTCCGGGGCAGGGGTCGCAGGTGGAGGCATCCCAGGCGTACTCGGTGACGACCGCCTTCGGGTTCTTCTCCAGGGTCTGGTCGAAGAGGGCGGCGTAGAAGGTGGCGAACTGTTCCTTGGTGATCTCGCCGACGTCGAGGTTGGTGGGGATGGTGACGTTCCTGTAGTTGGCGACCTCGTAGCGCTTGCCCCGGGCGAGGATGTGGATGAGCAGATCCTGCTTGCCGGACGAGTTGAGCAGCCCCAGCCGCACCGGCAGCTCGAACTTCTCGCTGTCGTAGTGGAAGCGCAGCGGGGAGAGCATCGTCCGGTCGCCTTCTTTCTTCACCTTGGCGATGTTCACCTTGGCGACGAAGAACTTCATGCCGGCCTGGACGTAGGGCTTGAGCACCGGCTCCGCTCCCCGGGGGATGTTGTACTTCTCCTGGCGCAGCCAGGTGTCGAGGCCCGTGGAGTCCTTGGCCGACAGGATCACCACCTCGTACTCCCCCACCTCGAACTTCGCCTCGACGGTGACGCCAAGATCCTCGGCGCGCTGCTTGGCGGCGCCCGGGGCGGCGGCGGCAGGGCGAGGCATCACGCCGCGGGTCGCCTCGTAGCGCGCCTCGATGGCGCACGGATCCTGCTCCCAGTACTCGACGAGGCGCGGAGCGGCCAGCTCGTCCACCTTCTTGAAGAGGGCGGGAGACAGGGTCTTGACGTTCTCCTTCTGCAAGATGACCGGCACGGGGACCACCATGGCGAAGTCGCTGGGCGGCCCCTGGTAGTTGTTGGCCATGCTCAGCACCGTGCGCGTCCCCTCGCGCATCAGCACCACCTGGGTCGCGTTGTTGTAGAGCTCCCCGGTCGCCCCGCTCACGTAGAACCCGCAGAAGGCGCGGGCAGAGGGGGCAGCAGAGAGCGCGGACAGGAGGGCGGCGCCCCCCAGAAGCCATCGGAGTCGTCCCATGGTGCTGTTGGACGGGCAGGGTACCACAAAGTTCTAGATGACCCGGACGGCGGCGATCGGGCGCCGCTGGTGGAGCGGGAGCAGCACCTCGTCGACGATCCGCTGGAAGCGCACGTACCGCAGATGATTGGTGCGGAGCGGGACGCGCTTGGAGTCGATGATGCCGATCTTCACCGTGGCCGAGCGGGTCTCCTCGTTGACCTCCGTGGCGAGGGTATCGTCGCTGATGGGGTCGAGGAGTTTCTGGAGCTCCTCGCGGGGGAGGAGTGCGGCGTCAGGGTGGAACCGGATCTCGAACTCGTCGCTTATCCCCGAGAGGAGGCTGTTGAGGTTCTCCAGGGGGAAGGGATGGCGGGCGATCCAGTCGATCACCCGCTCGCGGGCTCCCCGGAGCGAGAAGCCAACGGCCAGGGAAATCAGCACCGGGGCCAGCGCGAACCCCACCAGCACCGCCGTCGTCCCGGAGCGGAGGTCGCCGCCAGCCGCTTGCCGCACCAGCAGCACCAGGGGGAGCGCGGAGAAGACCGACGCCAGGGAGAGGTCGCAGTAAACACCCCGCGAGGAGGTGCAGGCGTTCATGGTCCGGTCAAAGCGCGTGGCGATCAGGTCGCTGGCCTGGGCGCGGCGCTGCGGATCGAGTGGCTCCAAGCTCAGCGATCCTCGTCGGAGAAGAGGAGGCGCTTCATGATGGCGATGACTCCGATGGCGATGATGAGGGCGGCGATCCAGGAGAGCCGCAGGGGGCCCAGGTGGAAGTCGTTGTTGAGGAACCCGACGATGATGCGGTCGATGATGGCCACCACGATGCCAACCGCGGTGATGAGCATGGGCGTGCGGATGCGCGCCAGCGTGGAGGCGACCTCGGGCTCATCCCGGACCGAGACGGTGGGGGCGATGCGGGAGGAGGGGCCGCTCTCGCCGGAGACCCGCGGGTAAGCGCCGGTCGCGCCGGCGCCGCTGCGGAGCGACGCGGGGATGGGGGCGGGGCGGCTGCCGGGGGAGGTGGCTCCTGCGGAGCGGCGGTTGGCGTCGAGGTCGAGGTCGAGGTCGATCTTGGGGGCAAGGGTGTTGTCGAAGGGGCCCTCGCCCACCGAGGAGCGGCCTGGCTTGCTGGAGATCGGAGGCTCGCTGGTGTCGACCGCGGCGGGGCGTGCCATCGGCGCCATCCCGCTGCGGGAGGAGCTGGCAGGCCGGTGGGCGGGGGGGAGATCCAGCTCGATCTTGGGGATCGTGTTGGGGATCTGGGGCTCCCGCAGGCTGGGGGGGATGGGGAGCGGCGCGACCACGCTGTCCTCGGTGGCGCTGCGTGCGGAGGTCTGGGTAGGGGTGGAGGAGAGCTCCAGGCCAAGGGCGGCTTCCAGGGCGTCCCAGAACTGTCCGGCCTCCGGGTAGCGGTTGCGGGGGTCGACCGCGAGGGCCGCGAGGAAGACCGCCTCCACCTGGTCGCTCACCTCGAACCCCTCGTTGCGCGGGGTGGGGCGGCGCTGCTCGTCGCAGGCCGTTCCCATCATACCGGCGGTGTCGCCGTCGATGATGGGACGACCCATCGCAGTCTCCAGGACCGTGAGCGCCAGGCCGAAGACATCGGTCCAGGGGCCGGTCTGGCCGAAGCGCTTGGGCAGCCACTGCTCGGGGGCGCCATAGCCGGGGGTGAAGGCGGTGACCTGGTTGGCGCTCTGCGACAGGCGCCCGGCGACCTGGGAGGCCACGCTCCGGGCCTTGGCGATGCCGAAGTCGAAGATCTTGACGACCTCCTCGCCGTTGACCTTGGCGATGAAGATGTTGTCCGGCTTGAGGTCCCGGTGGACGATGCTGATGGGCCCCTCGGGGGTAGGGAAGCGGTGGGCCCGCGCCAGGGCCCGGGCCACCGGGGTCAGCAGCCGCACGGCCTTCTTCAGGCCGAGGGGGGGCTGTCCCTGGTCGGCGCGCCGCTGGATGAGCGCGTCGAGCCCCTCGCCGTCGAGCCACTCGAGGGCCATGTAGGGCACGAAGCGCCCGTCGGGCATGTCGATCTTGTCGACATGCAGCGGCCTCACCACCGCCGGGATCGACGCCGAGAGCTTGAACAGCAGCGCGCCCTCTTCCTTGAATTTGGCGAGGAACTCGTGCTGGTTCTCGTCATCCATCTGGATGGGGATTTTCAGGCACTTGAGGGCGACGTCCGACTGGAAGGCCTCGTGGTAGGCCCGGTAGACGACCCCGAACCCTCCCTCTGCCACCACCGCCTTGACGTGGAAGGGGCCCTGAACTGTCCCGACGATGCCGAAGTAGTCCTCGGCCATTCCCTCAAACCTTACCAAAGGGAAGGGGGCACGAGAAGTCGTTTACGGATCGGGGATGGGTCATTGATGCCGGCGGCACGAGGGGAGTAGAACAGGCGCGTCCCTTCATGTCGACCCCCGATCCACCCACCCCCGTCGCCCCCCGCGGCCTGGCGGCGATCCTCCGTGAGTTTTCTACGGCGGATCCTCGTTCTCTCGGCCTCTTTCGCGTCATCTTCGGGGTCTTCCTGCTGGTGGATCTCTACCGGCGCCTGCCGGACTACCTCTTCTTTTACACCAACGAGGGGATGCTCCCCAACCACGGCGCGCTCTTCCGGCCCATGAGCGCCCACCTCTTCAGCATCTACCACGCCTTCTCCACCCGGGGGGAGGTTCTCTTCGCCTTCGCCCTCACCGCGCTCGTCTACCTCGCCTACCTGGTCGGCTACCGGACCAGGCTGTGCCAGGGGCTGGTCTTGCTGCTGGTCACCAGCCTCCACAGCCGGAACATCCTCCTGGAGAACGGCGGCGATGTGGTGGCCAACCTGCTGGCCCTCTGGACCTTCTTCCTGCCGCTGGGGCGGCGCTTCTCCGTGGACGCCCTGCTGGCCTCCTTCCGCGAGGAGCGCGAGCGTGGCCCCGGCGATCTCCAGGGTCGCGAACATCCCTTCGTCGACCGCCGCCCCTTCGTCTCCCTGGCCTTCGCCGCCATTGTCCTGAACCTGACCGTCATCTACTACTTCAACACGGTCCACAAGGACGGCTTGCCCTGGCGCGTCGGCTCCTCGGTGCACTACGTCCTCTGGACCGACCGCCTGGTGAACCCGCTGGGCGTCTGGCTCCGCTCGTGGGTCCCGCCCGTCCTCATCCAAGCGATGACCATGGGCACCCTCGTCATCGAGTCGTCCATCGTCCTCCTGCTCCTCTCCCCCTTCTTCCTCCGCTCCTGCCGCCGGGTCGCGGCCTTCCTCGTCATCGCCCTCCATTGCGGCTTCCAGACCGTCGGTCACTACGGGCTCTTCTCCTTCGTGATGATGCTCCATGCCGTGCTGCTGCTGGGGCCCGAGGACTGGGACGCCCTCGCCCGCCGCATGCGCCAGCGCCTCCCCCGCCGGACCCTCTACTACGATGGTTCCTGCGGGGTGTGCCACCTGCTGGCCCGGCTCCTCCGCCGCCTCGATCACCTGGGGAGGATCACCCTCCGCGGCAACGACGACCCGGAGGCGCTCCCCGCCGGCGTCACCGCGGAGGAGGTCCAGCACACCATCGTCGTCACCGACCCCGCCGGCACCCGGGTCTGGCGCCGCGCTGCCGCGGTGGCGCAGCTCCTCCGGGCGCTCCCGTTCGGGGTCTACCTGGCCCGCTGGATGGAGCTGCCGGGGCTCCGTTCGCTCCTGGATGCGGGGTACGACGCCTTCGCTGCGCGGCGCCACCGGGTCTCTGAATTCCTGGGGCTCGGGGCCTGCGGTCTGCCGCGGCCCCGCTCGGAGCGGAGCCCGGTGACGCCGGAGGCCCTGCGCCCGCCGCTGCTGGGCCCCTGGATGGGGTACGCCCGGGAGGGGCTGGTGCTGGTCTTCGTGGTGGCCCTGGGCTCCCAGGTCATCGCGGAGAACCGGAAGGTTCCTCGCGCCATCAAGTTCCCTCAGCCACTGCTGCTGGCGGCCATCGCCCAGTACCCCCGCTTCTTCCAGGGCTGGAGCATGTTTGCCCCCATCCCCCCCGGCGATGACGGCAAGGTGGTGGTCGACGCGGTGACCGCCGACGGACGCCACATCGATCCGCTCGCGGGGGGAGGGAAGGTCAATTTTGACATGCCGCCGCTCGGAGAGAGCATGATCATGACCCAGCTCTGGTACGAGTTTCACGATCGGATCCGCCGGGACGCCAACGCCCGCTACCGGGAGCACTTCCAGCGCTGGCTCATCAACTGGCACCTCATCGAGGGGCGTCCGGCGGGGGATCGGATCGTCTCCTTCAAGGTCTACTGGGTGTGGCGTCCGACCCAGCCCCCCTACGAGCGACGCCGCGAGCCTACCCGGCAGGCCCCGTTCATGGAATGGTCTGACCCGGGCGCGCCGCCCCCCGCCTCCGCCGCGCCGCGTCCGCTGCGCTTTCCGCAGCTCCCCGCGCCGCCCTCGCCCTCCCCATGACCGAACCCTCTTCGCCCCCCGGGACACCCGGGCCTTTCCCGGTCTTCCGGATGGCCTTCGCGGTCCTCGGTTCCCTCCTCTTCGGCGCCTCCACGCTGGTGGGCCTCGCCACGCTCCTTGCTGGCGACTACACCACCACGCTCCGCTGCGAGCGCTCCTCGGGGGCCTGTACCCTCCAGTTCCGCTCCTCCACCAAGCAGATCCCTCTGGCCAACCTCTCCGCGGTCGAGCGCCGCCGTGACAGCAGCGGTCGGAGTCGTTCCACCTCCCAGGGGCTCCACGCGATCTACGCCTCCGGCCAGGTCGACTTCCTCTGCGCTGTCCCGGACACCCCGGAGGGCGCTGCCCGCCTCGATGCCCTCGCCGCCGAGGCGACGGCTTTCCTCGGCGACCCGCAGCGGCCCGCCCTCGACCTCCGCTGCCAGGGCAAGGTCGCCTCGGTGGCGGATGGCCTGCTGATGACCTCCCTGAGCCTCGTCCTGGCCGTCGCCTCCTTCCTCACCCTCTTCCGGGGGGTGCGTCGGATGCTCGGCTCCCGATCCTCCTGAGCTTGCCGGAGCGCTGGCAGAGTTCGGCGGGATGCGCTAGGGTGACGTTACGTAAGTTTGGGCTCGATACAGGGCACCAGCGTGGAGGTATGACGGAGATGATCACGATCACGGAACGCGCGGCGGGCAAGGTCAAGGAGATCGCCGAGGCGGAGAACCTGCAAGGGCAAGGGCTGCGGCTGCGGGTCATCGGCGGTGGCTGCTCGGGCTTCACCTACGACCTCTACTTCGAGGAGACGGTGGGGGAGATGGACGAGCAATTCGAGAGCAACGGGGTGAAGCTCTACGTCGATCCGCTGTCGTTCCAGTACCTCGATAACACCGAGATCGATTACGTCGAGGAGCTGCACGCCGCGGGGTTCAAGTTCAACAACCCGAACTCCAAGGGCTCCTGCGGCTGCGGCTCGTCCTTCTCCGTGTTACTCGCCGGGTACGCTCGCCTGCCACCAGGCGGCGAAGCCTTCGGAGGCGAAGAACCCGCGCAGCAGGGGCACCCCGGCCTGGGCCGTGCCCTCCCGGGCCCACGCGCGCAGCCCCAGCTCATCCAGCAGCTCCCCGAGGGTCTGCGTCTCCAGCTCCGCGAGGACCGCGGCGACCTCCTCCTTGACCGCGTCGCGCAGCTCGGTCCGGACCGCGTTGTGCTGGAGGATGGCCGGCAGCAGCGCGTCGATCCTGTCGTTGGGTTGCTTCTCCATCCAGCGGGCGACCTTGGCCTCGTCCCACTCCAGCGCCTGGAGGAAGATCTTTTTGCGCCGCTTGCCCATCTGCGCCGCGGTCTCGTCGCTGGTGAGCTTGTCGGCGATGCGTCGCTGGATGGCCGCCACCGAGCCGTCGACGAAGTCACGCACCTTCTCCTGGAGCTGCTTTTGGATCGTGTCCCCCAGGCCCCCCAGGATGCCCTTGCTGGCGGCGGCGAAGTTCTTGGTGAGGCGCCCGATGGCGCCGCCGACGGCGGGGGGGGTGGCCTCCCCCAGCCCCGCGGTGGCCTTGCTGACGAAGCCGGTCAGCGTATCGTGCAGCATGGACTTCACCTCGTCGCGGACCCGCTCGCTGGCCACCGCGTCCTCGACCCAGCGCTTCGGAAGAGGGGCGGGCTGGCCCAGCATCGCGGCGATCTCGTCCCGCGCCTGGTCGGGGAGCCACGCCCCCAGCTTGATCGTGCTCTTCTTCGCCCGCTCGATCAGGCGCGCCCGCTGGGGCAGGACAAACCGCTGCTGGAACCGCTTGACACGCTCCGGCTCGCACCCCTTGTCGATGGCCTCCAGGACCTGCTCCGTCGAGAGGAAATCGGAGATCCGCCGTTGACAGAGGTGATCGAACGCAAGGTACGTAAGCTCGCGGAGCTGCTCGTCGCGGAAGGGAGGGACGTTGGCCATGCTCGTCCCCCTCTAGCAGAGCTTTGGCCCCGGGGGCTCCCGCTCCTGCTCTCCCTGCTCTCCGCCTGCCCTCCTCCCGCGGATCCTCGCCCCCCCGGCCCTCCCGCCGCCTGCCGCCAGGACGCCGATTGCCCCGGCTCCCCCGCCCCGTGCCGCGCCTCGGTCTGCCGCGACGGCCGCTGCTCCTCCGAGCTGGCCCGCCCCGGCACCTTCCCCGAGCAGGGCCAGCAGAGCGGCGACTGCCGCCGCTCTCTCTGCGGCGTCGGCGGCGAGCTGATCTCCCGGGAGGACCCCGCGGACCTCCCTCCGGACGACGGCAACCCTTGCACCCGCGAGGTCTGCGTTGACGGTTCCCCCGGGCGCCTCTCTCTGCCCGCCGGCGCAAGCTGCGGCGTCGGTGTCTGCACCGCCTCCGGCGCCTGCGTCGGCCTCGAGGAGATCGCTGTCGGCCGCTACCACGGCTGCCTTCGCTTGGGGGATGGCTCCGTCCACTGCTGGGGCGCCGCCGAGCGCGGCCAGCTCGGCGGCGAGGAGGACGCCGGAAGCAGGGTCACTCCAACCCCGGTCCCGAACCTCACCGGCGCCCGCTCCCTCGCCCTGGGCGGCAACCACTCCTGCGCCCTGCTCCGCGAGGAGATCGTCTGCTGGGGCGCCAACGAGCACGGCCAGCTCGGTGACGGTGCCGCCCGCGACCGTGCTTTCCCGATGCCGGTCCAGGGCCTCCGGGGTGCTTCCGCCGTCGCCGCAGGCCTCGACACCACCTGCGCCATCGCCCAGGATGCGGTCTTCTGCTGGGGGTTGGGCTCCAGCGGGCAGCTCGGCAACGGCAAGAAGAACAGCAGCCTGCTCCCGGTCAAGGTCTCCCTGGACCCACCTGCGGGGCCACGGCTCCCGGCGCCCCGGCAGGTGACCGTGGGAGGGAGCCACGCCTGCGTGTTGCTGGCCGGAGGGCAAGCGAGGTGCTGGGGAGCCAACAACCACGGGCAGCTCGGCGATGGGAGCGTGCAGGAGAGGACCGCTCCGGTGGCGGTGGCGGGGCTGGCTCAGGTGAAGCAGCTCGCGGCAGGGCGTAGCCACACCTGCGCGCTGAAAGAGGACGGGAGCGTGTGGTGCTGGGGCTGGAACAACGACGGGCAGCTTGCCTCGAACGACCGGGAAGATGGCAAGAAGCCGCTGCTGGTGGCGGGGGTGGCGGGGGCCGTGGAGGTGGCCGCCGGCAACAGCCACAACTGCGCCCGGACGGCGGGGGGCAAGGTGCTCTGCTGGGGCTGGAACCGGGACGGGCAGGTGGGGGGCGACACGGTGGGGGATGCGCTGGAGCCCGTGGAGGTGCCGGTGAAGGCGGCGGTGCAGCTCGCGCTGGGGAGCAAGCACAGCTGCGCCCGGCTGGCGGACGGCACCTTCACCTGCTGGGGCAACAACGGGCGAGGGCAGCTCGGCAAGGAGTGACAGGAGAGTAACATTCTCGTTACGCTCCCGTCATGGCTTCAGCAGCGCGGTGGGTGTCGGTGGCGGCGGCGGCGGCGGTGGTGGCGTCGAGTCGGGAGGCGGCGGCGTTCTCGACGCGGGTTCACATCATGATCGCCAACCAGATCCGGGAGGCGATGATCGCGGGGCAGGGGAAGATCCCGCTGCGGGGAAACAACCACGCGGTGCAGCTCTCGCCGGAGGACGTGGCCGCGCTGACCAACCACCCGCTGGCCTTCCGGGCGGGGGCCATCGGGCCGGACAACATGGTGTTCCCGGCGATGACCGACCCGTCTCACGCGCTGGGGACGCGGCCCTACGACCAGTGCGAGGCGCTCTACCAGGAGGCGATCACCGGCGAGGAGCGGGCCTACGCCCTCGGGTGCTTCCTCCACGGGACCACGGACGCGGTGGCCCATCACTACGTCAACCACCTGACCGGGGAGACCTTCACCCTGACCCCCATCACCTCGTCCCGGCAGCAGAGCTGGAGCAACGTGGTGCGGCACATCGTCGCCGAGGGGATGATCCAGGAGAAGGCCGCGGCTCTCAGGCCGGAATTCTTCGGCGCAGGCCAGCTCTCCCACTCCATCCCCAAGAGCTTCGTACTCCGGGCTTACCTCGACGACGCCTCGCCGGTCTGGAAGCTGATGGCCCGCCACGCCCAGGAGAAATTCGAGGCCGCCGAGGCCAAGAACCCGGGCGCCTCGCTGCCGACGTTGCTGGCCCAGAGCGACCTCGCGGCGGCGGAGCACCTGGTCATGTCCCCGGTCTACGTCAAGCGGCTCCAGGCCTCCCGCGAGCAGCTCCGCCAGGATCTCAAGGCCAAGATCGCCGCCATGCAGGACCCGAAGACCGCCGACGGCGCCTCCCTCAAGGTCACCGCGGGCCCCGACGGCAAGCTCGGCACCTACGACGACAAGACCGCCTGCTCGGCCTCCTGCCCCTCCCTCTACGCCACCTACTTCACCTACGTCGGCCTGCTGCTCCCGCGGAAGAGCGCCAGCGGCGAGGAGCTCCCTCCCGCCTTCGACAAGATCAGCGACAAGCTTGGCGCCGACCTGGAGCAGTTCCTCCCGGCGTACCTCGACACCGTGGAGAACCTCTCCTTCACCCTCAACCAGCCCCTCAAGCCCGGCCAGGGCGGCCTCGGCCTCGAGAAATCGGACATCTCCGCCGCCTTCTCCCCCATGAACAACTGGGCCACCAACCTCACCACCCTCGACTACGAGACCGTGGTGCAGGCGGTGGCCCCGGACTGGCTCCTCAGCCTCCAGGATGCCCTCCAGTCCGTCGGTGTCAACGTCGCCATCAGCGGCATCGTCAAGGCCATCTTCCAGCCGATCGTCCAGCCCATCAAGGACGGCATCAAGACCTACGTCATCGACCAGGCCCAGGTCTACCTCGGCGAGCTCGCCGACCAGCTCAAGAACGATGAGAAAGGCGTGGAAGATGAGTTCCAGGGCCGGCTGCTGGCCGCCGCCCCCGCCGGCCTCCAGGGTACCGTCCTCGACCATTTCTACGACTCCGGCATCTTCCTCCATTCCTTCAACATCGCCTCCGCCACCTTCGCCAACCACGCCATCGTGCTGCCCGAGGGCGACGACCCCATCGGCGTCGGCCCTTCCTCCTTTGACGCCTCCCACACCCCTGCCTGGATGCAGGCGGGCCTCTGCGGCTACCTCGACGGCGCCATCTTCCCCCTCGGCCACGACGTGAAGGGCATGCTCTCCGTCCGCCTCGGCTCCACCTCCTACCCCGCCGCCGTCTCCGGCGACAGCCCCGTCGAGTGCCACGACGGCGCCCTCGACGCCTTCGATCCCTCCCCGGACAAGCTCTCCTGCGCCGTCGTCGACCTCCCCGGGCTCCTCTCCGACAAGAACCACCGAGGCTCCCTCTCTCGCGCTTTCCCCCCTGCCTTCGCCTCCGTCCAGCCCACCTGCCGCTTCCTCGCCGTCCCCGGGCTCCCCGACCCCCCCACCGGCGGGTCCGGCGGCTCCGGAGGCTCCGGAC
>CAZSDX010000058.1:0-19225 GCA_964605685.1 uncultured Polyangiaceae bacterium | reverse complement strand
CGCCGCCGGCGATATCCCCGGCGCCGCCGAGGCCCTCGTCAGCCTGCAGGGCGAGGACGGCGTCGGCCGCGCGGCCCTGTGGCTTGCGTCGATCCTCGCGGCGCCGCGACCGGCTACCCGCCCGCAGGCCCTCTCCTGGGCTGCGCCGATCGCCTCCCAGGACGAGGTCATCCGTCGGCGCCTGGCCTTCTGGTCCTTCGAGTCGGGGAACGCCGAGAAGGCCGCCGAGGCCCTCGCCGACCCGGATGCGTTCTCCCTGGCCGAGCGTACCGCCGCCCAGACGCTCCTCGGGGCTGACCCGGCTTCGCTGGAGACAAACCTCCAGCTCCTCGCCTCCGACGAATCCACCTTGCCGCTGGCCTCCGCCTTCGCCTCGGGCTTGGGCCTGGCGTCGCCCCCGGAAGTCGGGCCCCCTTCGGCTCGCGCGTCTGCGGCCCTCGGTCGGGGCCTGGCCCTCGGCAAGGAGGCCGCCCAGGCGGCCATCCTCGCCGCCGCCGAGCAAGGACCCGACGACCTGGTCGCCCAGATCTTGCTCCTCGACGCCCTGGTCGCCGTGAAGAACGGCGCCAGCGTCGCCGCCGCCCTGGCCGCCTGGCCCCGGAACGACGACGCCTCCGCCGATTTCGACAGGGATCGCGCCCTGGCCGCGGCGGTCGTCTACGCCCTCTCCAACGCCGGCGAGCAGGCCCTCCAGGAGCTGGAGAACGCCAAGCAGACCGACCCGCTCCACGAGCCCACGCTCCGCCTCATCGGTGCCCTCGCCCAGGAGACCCTCGCCTCCAACCTCGACACGCTCGCGGCGGAGATCGAGGACCCACTCCGCCGGTCCCTGCTTGTGCTGGAGGCCGCGGTGCGCAAGGGGCCCTCCTCCGAGGCGTACGTTCCCCTGCTCCGCCTGGCCCACGAGACCTCACCCGATCTCCCCCTCGCCGCCGCGCTTGGCCTGGAGGCCGCCCGCCGCGCCTCCGATCACGAGGGGATCCTCCAGTGGCTCCGTGCCCGCCTTGAGGTCGATAACAACCCCACCGATCTGCTCCGCGAGGCCCTCGCCCTCCAGCCCACGGCCCCCGAGCAGGCAGGCGAGCGGATCGCCGAGGCCCTCCAGGCCCACGAGGGCGACGTCGTCCTCCGGGAGCTGGCCGAGCAGCTCGCCCCCGAGCGCGTCGACCCCTCCTGGCGCGCCGCACGCGCCCCCAAGGCGGCCCCCCCCGGGAGCGCCTTGCTGGCCTTTCGCGCCGCCCTCTCCCTCGAGATGGCCGGCGATCTCCCGGAAGCCGCGCGCCTCGCCCAGCTCGCCGCCGAGACCGGCGGTGGCCCCCTCTCTCGCCTCCTCCAGGATCGCTGCGACGCCGCAGGCCCCGGAGCCGCTCGCCTGGCCGAGGAGCTCATCGCCACCGCCAAGGAGCCCCCCTCCGAGGCCGCCGAGCGGGAGGCCTACGAGCGCCTCGCCGACCTCGACGAGCACGGCCGCCGCGACCCGGGCGCCGCCCTCCAGTGGCACCAGGCCCTCCTCGAGCGCTTCCCGGGCTGGCTCCCCAGCCTGCGTTACCTCGAGCACCGCTACACCTCCGAGGGCCGCGAGGAGGACCTCGAAGCCGTCCATGCCGCCCTCGCCGCCGCCCTCCAGGGACCCGAGGCTTCCGCCCACGCCCAGCTCGCGGCTCGCCTCCGCATGCGCCACTCCCCCTGGGAGTCCACCCGTGACCTCGTCGAGCTGGCGCTCCGCCAGGAGCATCCCACCATCTGGGCTCTCCGCCAGGCCCAGGCTCACGCAAGGGTCAATTCTGACCACGCCAGCACCCTGCGCCTGGCCCTGGCGCTGGCCCAGCGGACCAACCTGCCCGACGAGCGGACCACCCTGCTGATCCGCGCGGCGGAGGCCGCCCAGGCGCTCGGCGACGTCAAGGCCGCCACGGCGCACCTGCGGGCGGCGCTGGAGGTGACGCCGGGGCACCTGATCGCGCTCACCCAGCTCGCCGAGCTGCTGGAGCGAACCGGCGAGCCCGCCGAGGCCGCCGAGGCGCTGGCGGAGGCGGCTCGGGCACACCTGCAGGCGGCGCACCAGGCTCCGCTCTGGTACCGGGCGGCGCTGCTCTGGCTCGACAAGACGAACCAGAAGGACAAGGGCGTGGCGGCGCTGGAGGCCGCGGCGGCCTGCGATCTGGGCCTGGGCGACACCTTCGACCGGCTGCGGGCGCTCCTGGCCGAGCGGGGCGAGGGGGCCAAGCTGGCGGCGCTGCTCCAGCGCCGCCTGGAGACCGAGGAGTCCCCGGAGCGGCGTATCGAACTGGAGGTCGCCCTGGGCCGGGCTCTCACCGAGATGGGCGACCGCCAGGCGGCCAAGCAGGCGTTGGCGGCGGCCCTCGACAGCAGCCCCGACCACGTGGAGGCGCTGCGGGCCTTCGTCGAACTCTGCGCCGCCGAGGGCGACTGGGAGAGCGCCGAGCAGGCGCTGCTGCGGCTGGGGCGGCTGCTCTCCGAGCCCACCGAGCAGGCGGGGCTCTACACCCAGCTCGGCGACATCTACCGGCTGCAACTGCCCAACCCGGAGCGAGCCGAGATGGCCTACCAGGAGGTCCTCAAGCGGGATCCGGCGAGCACCACCGCGAGGGAGCGGCTGGTGAAGCTCTACACTGCCCAGAACAACGCGGAGCGGGCCCTGGAGATCCAGAACGAGCTGCTCGCGGCGGCCGCAGCCAACCCGGCGGAAAAGCGCCAGCGGACCATCGAGCTGGCTCAGATCCACGAGGAGGCCCTGGGTGACGTGAAGAAGGCGGAGCAGATCCTGGACGCGCTCCGCAAGGAGTTCCCCCACGAGACCCAGGTGCTCCGGGCGCTGGCGGAGTTCCACCTGCGGCACAACCACGGCCCGGCGGCCAACGTGCTCCTGGACCGGGCCGCCGCCGACGCCCGGCGCGCGCTGGCCACGGGGCGCTTCGAGCTGCACTTCTTCTCCAACCTGGCCACGGTCTTCGACCTGCGGGGCCAGGGGGAGGCCGCCGCCGTCGCCAACGGGACCGTCGCCGCCCTCGACGGGCGGCCCTGCGACGTCCGGGGGCTCGGGCTGCGGGGGGCCAACCCCGACTTCGACGACCCGATCGCTCCGGAGATCTTCACCTCCGCCTTCCGCTCGTTGATCCTCCGGTCCGCGGCGTTGCTGGATGCCGCCTCCGTGGCCGACGTCAAGGCGCTCCGGGCCACCCCGCTGCCGCCCACCGCCCAGGACATCGAGAGGCGCATCCACGACCTGGCTCGCGCCTTCGACATCCACGACCTGCAGCTCTACACCGCCCCCACGGTCCCTTCGGCCTGCCTCCCCATCGCCCTCTCCCCGCCCACCCTGGTGCTCGGGGCCGCGCTCCTCTCGGAGCAGCACGAGGCGGTCCGCACCTTCCTGGTGCTCCGGGCGCTCAAGTGCATCCAGGCGGGGATCGCGGTCTTCTGCCGTACCGCTCCCATCGACCTCTGGCCCATGACCGCGGCCTTCCTCCAGCTCCACTCCCCGAGCTGGAACCCCCAGGGCGTCGACGCCAACAAGTTCCGCGACTTCAAGGGGCGCCTCCAGCGGGTGGCCCCCCCGGCGATCTCCCCGGACCTCGCCGCCCTCGCCGGCGAGGTGACCAGCTCCCTCGGCAACCGCGCCAGCACGCTCCAGACCATGGCCAACGCCTGGGGCTCCCGCGCGGCGCTCCTCATCTTGGGGGATACCTCCGTGGCCCTCGACGCCATCGCCTGGGCTGCGGGCCAGACCGGTGGTGCCCCTGCGGCCAACCCGGACCGCATGAAGTGGATCGGACGCAACGCCGAGGCTCGTGACCTCATCGTCTTCAGCGTCAGCGACGCCTACGTCGAGGCTCGCTCCCGCTGAGCCTTGCGCTCAGGCGCTGCCGCGGGTGGCGCTGGTGAAGGCGAAGGGGGAGGCCCCCACGCTCCGGTAGGCGGCGTCCCACAGCTCGCTGGCCTCGTGGGTGCGCAGCAGCGCGGAGGAGAAATCCGCCGGCAACCACGCCCCTCGCTGGATCTCCCCTTCAAGCTGCCCGGGTCCCCACCCCGCGTAGCCCAGCAGCAGGTGGAAGAACCGCGGCCCCTCCCCCCGGGCCACCGCCTCCACGGCGGCGCGGGCCCCGGTGGCGGCGAAATTATCGCCCAGGTCGTGCTCTCCCTCGTAGCGAGGTAGCTTCGGCTCTCGCTCGAAGATCACCCACACCGAGCCCGCCATCACCGGCCCGCCGACCCGCGCCTGGGCGGTGTAGGAGGGCGTCGAGGGCAGATCCACGCCGGGGGGCACCAGCGACGCTTCCCCGAGGATCCGCTTCACGGGAAGCAGCTCCCGGCCGTTGAGCACCCACCCGAGGGCCCCGCCCTTGTCATGGTGCCCCAGCAGGACAACGGTGCGCTCGAAGTTGGGATCACCCAGCCGGGGCGCAGCCAGCAGGAAGCCCGGCGCAAGGGAGGAGGTGGCCATCCCCCTCAACCTAGGCGCCCAGCGCCGCCGCCGCCACCCCGGAAAGCTCCCCCGGTGCTCCCGTCGCCCCGCCGTAAGCCCCGGGCTCGCATCGAATCCAGCCGGTCGTAGTGGCGGTACCCCAGCTTGTCGATGGCCTCCCGGGGGGCCAGCCCGATGTCCACCAGCGTCTTGATCGCGTACGTCCCGGCCAGCACCGGGGGCGAGTAGTTCCGGATCGTCTCCGGGGTCTGGAACTTCTCCAGCGGGAAGAGCAGCTGGTTGCTCTGCATGTGGATGAAATGCGCGCTCGACAGCCTCGTCCACCCCGGGACCCCCGGCGCCGTGATCACGTGCGGCGTCGCCAGGAACGCTCCCCCCGTCAGGATCTCCAGCTGCTGCCCTACCTGCGCCACGATGCACCCCTCCGGCGCCACGCCCCTCACCATCCGCCCTTGGGGGTGCTCGGCGCTGGCGCGGGTGCGGAGGTAGAGCCCGCTCCGGTCGTCGGGGCGCCCCGACGGCTTGCCCTCCGGATCGTAGAACCGGCCCCCCGGCAGCAGCGTCAACAGGTTGAAGTCGGTGTGCTCCTCGCCCCACAGGATGCCCGTGTTCACCTGGTCAGGCCCCAGCGGCAGGTAGTTGAGCACCCGCGTCACGTGGGGGCCTCCCTCGACCACCCGGGTGAAGGCGTCGCCAGGCAGCCCCAGGGCGACCGCGGCCCCCCGGAGCAGCGCCAACCCCGCCCGGTGGAGCGCCTGGCCCAGCGCGAGGTACCCCTCCCGGAAGCCCTCCGGCTCGTCGTCGGGCCAGATGTTCTCCGGGTAAAGCTCCGGGTACTGGGCGGCCGCCCGGGGGTCCACCTCGACCGGCGCGGCGAAGTAGCACTCCTTGAAATCCGGCTGCCCTCCGCTGGCGACGGCGACCTCGGTGTTGGGCGGTGTCCAGCCTCGCTGGAACCAGAGATCCGCCCGTCCGTAGGGCCGCTTCGCCTCCTCCGGGCGCGCCACGAAGGCCCGGAAGGCGTCGTAGAACCGGGAGAGGTTGGCCGCGTCGACGCCGTGGTTGCGCAGGTAGATCAGGCCGTAGGTGCCGAGCGCCTCCCGGATGGCGGCGCCGGCCCGCTCGACGCGGGCGGGCTCGTTCGAGGCGATGTCTTCGAGATCGACGGTAGGGACGGAGGGATCCATGACTCCACCGACCCTAGTGCCGCTCGCCTGGGGTGGGGAGATATTTCCCGGCCTCACCGCAGCTCCGTACGTGACCGCCCCGGTCGCGTGAGTCGCCGCAGGCCGTGGCGCGTCATCGGGCCTCGCTCTTGGGGGAACCCTTTTCCCTGTGCTACCACCGCCACGATGGGCAAGCCGGATCAGTTCGCCAAGGACATCTTCGCCGAGGAGACCTCCCTGGTTACCCACGGCGTCTTCTCCTTCCAGAGCCCGGCGGAGCTCCCTGTCTTCGAGGTCCACCTCGACGGCCTTCTCCTCGTCCACGACGCGGCTCGGCTCCTCTCCCTTCCCCCTCCCTGGTCGCTGGCTCCTGCTTCCGCTCCGGTCGTGGCCGACCTCAAGATGCAGCGTGACCACCTCGACCTCACCTCCGTCGAGCTGTTGCTGCATCGCCGCCAGTCGTGGCAGGCCGCGCAGCTTCGCAAGGACAGCTCCTACGCTCTGCAACCTGCCTCCTGGGTCATCGCCGGAAACGTCCCGGAGTGGTCCACCTCGGCGGCGTCGCCCTGGCGCTGGGAGCAGGTCGCCGCGGGCTGCTACGCCCTGCAACCGTGCTGGTTCTCGCTGCTGTGGGTGGCCAGCAACGAGTTGCCGCTGCACGAGGCGCTGATCCCATTTCTGGTGACGCGGCGAGGACGCCCGCTGGTGGACTTTTGCGCCTGGGCGCTGGAGCATCGCCCGGTGGCGTGGGTGTGGCGCATGCTACAGTACGTGCCGATGACGCAGGTGCAGCGAGAAGAGTTGCTGAGGTACTTCCCGCCGACGGACGACCCCGAGGTTCTGGAGAACCGGCAGCAGATCCTTCAAGGGTTGGTCAGGGTCTTCCCCAAGCTCCGCGACCAACTGATCGCCGAGGCCAGGAACGATGGCCTCGACGAGGGCAAGAGGCTCGGGCTCGACGAGGGGAAGGTGGAGGAGGCCCGCAAGGCGGTGGAGCGGGTGCTACGTCGCCGAGGGCTGGCGGTCAGCGAGGCGCAGGCCTCCCAGATCGCTGCCTGCAACGACCTCGATACGCTGGAACGCTGGCACGACCAGGCCATCACGGCGGCCTCCGCCGACGAAGCCTTGCGCTGATTCTTCTCGCCGGTCCCGCGAGTCGCCGCAGGCCGTGCGTCGCGAGGGGCTCGCGCCGCTCACCAGCGCCCCACGACCCCCACGGCCCCGGGCCCCACCACCACCGCTGCCCCGGATCGCTCCGGGCCCGGCGCCAGCAGCAGGTAAGCCGCCGCCCCCGCTCCCACCAGCGCCACCCCGCCCGCGAGCAGCCCGTAGGTCCGGTAGTCCGAGAGCCTCGCCTCCCGGCCGTCGCCGTCGCAGCGGTAGCGCGGATCGGCACAGATGTCGTCGGTCTCCTGGCGCAGGCGCCGGTGTTGGAGGTAAAAAAATACCCCGCTTCCTGCGGCGACCAGGGCGGCCCCGCCCACCGCGTAACCCGGCCAGCGCGCAGGCCCAAGGATCCGGGCGGGTGGCTCCGGCGGCGGGGTCGAGGGCTCCGGCGGCGGGGTCGAGGTCGAGGAGGCCGCAGGCACCGCGCGGGACAGGACAAGATCGAGGGTCTGGGAGCCACCCTCGCTCAGGGAGACAATCCTGGAGAAGTCCTCGTACCCCGGGGCGGAGGCCCGCAGCGAGAAGGCGCCCGGGTCGCGGGGGATGGGGCGCCGGAGCTGGGCCTCGTCGAGGGCCACGCCGTCGATCTCGACCCGGAGCCCCGGGATCCCCTCGGGGAGCCGGAGGGTCAGCAGCGGGATCCGCGACTTGAGGGCGGCCAGGGCGGCGCTGGTCTGCTCGACGATGGCGTCGCCCTCGGCGGATTTCATCTGCCCGGCCAGCTCGGCGGCTCGCCGGTAGTCGACCTCCGCCGCCAGGAGCTGCCCCAGCCGCTCGCGGCTGAGCGCCATGTGGAAGCGGACGCCCGCCGTCTCCTTGACGAGGAGGATGCGCTCCAGCAGCCCCAGGGCGTCGATCCAGCGGCCCTCCGCCTCGTGAGCCTGGGCCTGCTCGAAGAGCTTGCGGGCGGCCTTGATCTCTGCCTCCGTGGGGGCGGCGAGGGCCGACGAGGCCGGGCAGAGGGCGAGCGCGAGCGCGAGCGCGAAGGACCAGGCAAGGCGCATGGCCCGAGGATCCTACCACGGGGGGCGAGAGGCAGGCCCGCGCCGCGGTGGAGCCGAGGTTTCCCTTGGCAGGGCGTCGGTTCGTGGTAGGACGCAGCGGTTGTTCGCCTCGGTGGGCTGGCGTTCCTGGTTCCGCGAGGAGGTCGTGCGTGCTTCAGTGGTGGCAGAAAGTCAAACCTATCCGGGACGCGCTCCTGGTGTTCGTGGCGATGCTGGTGCCGTTCTTCTTCCTGAAGGCGCACGTGCGCGACCCGAAGGACTGGAGCAACCTGGACCGCGCGGTGGTGCAGCTCTCGTCGCCGGTGCAGGCGGCCGCGGCGTGGGCGGCGCGGAGCCTGTCGAACTCCTGGGGGGATTACGTCTACCTGGTGGACGTCAAGAACGACAACGCGCGGCTCGCGTTCGAGAACGCGCGGCTGGAGGAGCGGGTCCGGAGGCTCGAGCAGCAGGAGGTGGAGAACCGGCGGCTGCGCAAGCTGATGGGCCTGCGGGAGAGCCTGCCGGGGGACGTGGTCTCCGCCCAGGTGATCGCCAAGGACGTGACCGAGTTCTTCCGGGTGATCCGCCTGACGCTGGACCGGGGCGGGCACGACATCCGGCTCGACATGCCGGTGGTGACGCTGGGCGGGGTGGTGGGCACGGTGCAGCGGGTGGCCGGGTCGTCCATCGACGTGAAGATGGTCGCGGACCCGAACAGCGCGGTGGACGTGGTGTCCGAGCGCACCGGCGCCCGCGGGATCGTCCGGGGCACCGGGGACCAGACCAAGTACCTGCTCCGGATCGAGTACACCCAGCGCACCGACGAGGTGGACGTGGGCGACCTGCTGGTGACCAGCGGCATGGGCAGGCGCTTCCCCAAGGGGCTGCCGGTGGCGCGGGTGACCCGGGTGGTGCGCCGCGACTTTGGCATCTACCAGGAGGTCGAAGCCGCACCGACGGTGGATTTTTCCCGGCTGGAGGAGGTGCTCATCCTGACCACCACCGCGGCGGACGTCTCCGCTCCCAGGGGCGGGCGATGAGGAACACCGCCTTCGTCGTAGTGGGGTTCCTGCTGCTGGTGATCCAGTCCAACCTGTTCCGGGTGGTCCGGGTGATCCAGGCCGCGGGGGGGTGGCTGATCGAGGCGCTCGCGGACTCCTTCGCCTCCGGCGCCGTCCCCCTGGTGCGCTTCCTCCTCTCGCTGGTGGCGATCCCCAACCTGCTGCTCCCGCTGCTGGTCTTCACCGGGGTCCACGAGTACTCCCTGGTGCGGGGCACCGCCCTGGCGTTCCTCCTGGGCTACGCCCTGGATCTCTTCGCCGCGGCGCCGGTCGGCCTCTTCACCGTCGTCAGCGTCGCCACCTTCGTCCTGGCCCGGGTGGCCAGCGTGCGCCTCGCCGCCCAGACCGCCCTGACCCAGCTCGCCCTGGCCTTCGTCTTCGCCGCCGCCCAGGGTATCCTGGTGTTCGTGCTGCTGGCGATCTTCGGCCGTAACCCCTACGGCGCCAAGGCCCTGGCGGGTATCCTCCTGCCCCAGGCGGTGGCCACCGCCTCGGTGGCGCCCCTGGTCTTCTGGATCGCGGAGCGGGTCCATCGCTACACGCAAGCGCTGCCAGGGAGCGGTACCAGCGAGGGCCTTCGATGACCTACCTCGGCCAACGGTCGGACACGGCGGAGTTCCGCCGACGCTTCCGGTGGCCCGCCCTCTTCGTGGTGCTGATCTTCTTCGTGCTGATCGGGCGGATGTTCCAGCTCCAGGTGGTGCAGGGCGCGGACTACCAGGAGGCGGCGCGGGAGAACATCATCCGGAGGGTGACGCTGGCGACGACGCGAGGGGTGGTGCGGGATAGCCAGGGGAGGGTCCTGGCGTCGAGCCGCCCTTCGTACAACGTGTACCTGGTGCCGCTGGTACGGATCGAGCGGAAGTACCGGTGCCTGGTGGAGACGGAGTCCTGGGCGAAGCTGATCGACTACATGCACCTGACCGCGGAGGAGCGGCAGCGGCTGGAGAAGAAGATCAACGACATGTGCGGGGAGCTGTTCCGGCGCTTCGAGGAGCAGAAGAAGGAGAGGAACAAGAAGCCCGTGCATGTGCCGCAGGTGCTGGTGAGGGAGGACGTGTCCCGGGACATCGTGGCCACCCTGGAGACCCACGAGAGCGAGCTGCGAGGGGTCGAGGTGGTGTCGGTGCCGGTGCGCTACTACCCTTACGGGGATCTCTCGGCGCACATGCTGGGGTACATGGCGGAGATCGACGGGGAGATGCTGACCCGGCTGCGGTCCTTCGGGTACATCGAGGGGGACCGGATCGGGGCGGCGGGGGTGGAGCGCGGCTGGGAGAGCTACCTGCGGGGGATCCGCGGCTGGGAGAAGGTGATCGTCGACGCGAGGAACAACCGCCACGCCGGTCCGGAGGCGGAGCGGCTGCTGGACGAGCCGAGGCGGCTGGACCCGGTGCCCGGGAGGGACCTGCGGCTGACGGTGGACATCGAGCTGGTGGAGGCGATCGACAAGGCGATGAGGGGGCAGATCGCCGGGGCGGCGGTGGTGGCGGACGTGCGCACGGGGCGCATCCTGGCGCTCTACTCCAAGCCGAGCTTCGACCCGAACGTGCTCTCCGGCGGCATGGGGAAGCAGGCGATCCGGGACGCCTTCCGCCGCCTCTACTCGGACCCGCTGCTGCCGACCCTCGACAAGACCATGAGCGGGAGCTACCCCCCGGGCTCGACGTTCAAGCCCTTCTCGGCGCTGGCGGGCCTGAAAGCGCAGGACGACCAGGGGAGGAAGCTCCTCGACCCGCGGCGCACGGTGCAGTGCCGGGGGTTCATCACCTACGGCAAGCGGATGTTCCGCTGCACCCACGTCCACGGGCCCATCAACCTCCGGGACGCGATCACCGAGTCGTGCAACGTGTACTTCTACCAGCTCGGGGACATGGTGGGCCTGGACGCGCTGGCGAAGGTGGCCCTCGACTACGGGTTCGGGTCGAAAACCGGCCTCGGGGTCAACCCCGAGTCCCACGGGCGTATCCCGACGATGCAGTGGTACGCGACCCACTTCAAGGGGCAGTTCCGCGGCGGATTCACGCTGAACGCGGCCATCGGCCAGGGGGCCACGACGGTCTCGGTGCTCCAGCTGGCGCTGTCGTACGCGGCGCTGGCCAACGGGGGGACCCTCTACCAGCCGCAGCTCATCCGGGCCATCGAGACCAGCGACGGGGCGGTCGTCCAGGATTTCCCCCCCCGGGTCAAGCGGCGGATCGAGATCGACCCGGAGCACCACCGGCTGATCCTGTCGGGGCTCCACGGCGTGGTGAACGAGGACCGCGGGACCGCCTACAAGGAGCGGATCGCCGGCGTGGACGTGGCCGGCAAGACCGGGACGGCGCAGACGTCGCACCGGGGCGTCCACGGGGAGGACCAGAGCAAGGTCTGGTACTTCAACCGGGACCACGCCTGGTTCGCCGGCTTCTCCCCCTTCAACTCGCCGGAGATCGCCTTCGCGGTGCTGATCGAGCACGGGGGCGTCGGCGGGAAGGCGGCGGCCCCGGTGGCGTTCGCGGCGGCGAAGGAGTACCAGCGCCTGGTGGCCAGCCGCATGGTCCCCAAGAGCCCCCAGGGCAAGCCCGCAGCCCCGCGGCGCAAGAAGGGAGCCCCCTGATGAGCGTCCTCGACAAGGAAGAAGGCGGCTTCGGTGACCGGATCGACTGGGCGCTCTTCATCGCCGTCGCGCTGCTTGCGGTGATCGGCGTCGTCAACCTCTACTCCGCCACGAGCGTCTACACGCTGTCGCGGGCCGACATGTACGTCAGCCAGGTGTACTTCCTGGCCGCGGGCAGCGCCCTCGCCATCCTCGTCACCGTCATCGACTACCGCCACTTCGAGCGGATCGCCTACCCCCTCTACGTCGCCGGGCTGCTCTCGCTGGTGCTGGTGCTGGCCCTGGGCAAGGGTATCCGGGGGTCCAGTCGCTGGATCAACCTCGGGGGCTTCGGCTTCCAGCCCAGCGAATTCACCAAGATCTGGCTCATCCTGGCGCTGGCCAAGTACTTCCACGACAGCCCGCGCTCCGACGGACCCAAGCTCCTGCGGGAGCTCACCGTGCCGGCGATCCTCGCGGCGATCCCCTGCTTCCTGGTGCTCAAGCAGCCGGACCTCGGCACCGCGCTCATCCACGGGCTCATCTTCCTCGCCATCGCCTCCCTCCAGCGGATCAAGCTCTCCAGCCTGCTGCTGCTGGGGGCCACGACGGCGGTGGGCCTGCCGCTCTTCTGGCTCTACGGCATGAAGGATTACCAGAAGGAGCGGGTTACCTCCTTCCTCTCGCCGGAGACCGACATCACCGGCGCTGGCTACCACGCCTACCACGCTCGCATCGCCATCGGCAACGGCGGCCTCCTCGGCCAGGGCTTCGCCAAGGGGTCGCAGAACCAGTACTACTTCCTGCCAGATCAGTACTCCGACTTCCCCTTCTCGGTCCTCGCGGAGGACTGGGGCTTCGCCGGCTGCCTGCTGCTGCTCTCCCTCTACGCCTTCCTGGTGCTGTGGGCGCTTCGGATCG
This sequence comes from uncultured Polyangiaceae bacterium, assembly GCA_964605685.1. Lineage (GTDB taxonomy): Bacteria > Myxococcota_A > Polyangia > Polyangiales > Polyangiaceae > JANWXX01. Next base: position 6,902 of record CAZSDX010000058.1, on the reverse strand, counting down.
CCTCCCAGGCCAAGGACCGCTTCGGCGCCGTGGTGGCCGTCGGCGTGGGCGCGTTGATCTTCTGGCACTCGGTCTTCAACATCGGGATGGTCAGCGGCGTCCTGCCGGTGGTGGGCGTGACCCTGCCCCTGATGTCCTACGGAGGCTCCTCGCTCCTGACGATCATGCTCGGCCTCGGCCTCCTGATGAACGTCTCCATCCGGAGGCCCCACCTGTCACCGCTCCACAGCCGCCGGCTGGTGTTCGTCCGGTGAATTCGCCCGCATCGAGCGCGGCGCACCCCGGGCGGTTCCTGGGGCTCGGCTGGGTGGCGGGGGCCGCGCTGGTGCTCCAGGTCGCCCTCACCCGGGTCTTCTCCCTGCTCATCTGGTACCACTTCGCCTTCCTCGCGGTGGCCCTGGCGCTCCTCGGGTTCACCAGCGGCGGCCTCCTGGTCCAGGCCCGGCCCGACCTCGCCGCCTCCCCTGGCCAGCGGGCTCGCCTGTCGCTCTACTTCGCCGCGTCCATCCCGGCGATGCTCGGGATGCTCGCCGTGCTCCCCCTCGGCTCCTCGGTGCTGGAGAGCGCCTCCCAGTTCGCCCTCTTCCTCCTGATGCTGCTGGCGCTGCTCGTGCCCTTCACCCTCGCCGGCGTGGTGGTCGCCGGGTCGCTCGCCTCCCTGCGCGGCGCCATCGGCCGCGCCTACCTGGCGGACCTCCTCGGCAGCGGCCTGGGCTGCGGGCTCAGCGTCGCCGCGATGGACGCCCTCGGCGGCGGCCCTGGCGGCGTGCTGGTCGCCTCCGGAGCGGCGGCGGTCGGGGCCCTCTGCTTCTCCCTGGAGGAGCCGGGCGGCTGGCCCCTCCGCGGGCGCGCCTTCGCCCTCCTCGGGCTGCTCGGAGTGGGCCTCTCCCTGGCCCGATCCCCCACCCGCGGCCCCCTGTTCCTCCCCAACGCCAAGCTCTACCCGCGCATCCCCCGCGAATTCATCCTCCAGCGCGAGTGCACCTCCGTCGCCTGCGTCGACTTCTTCGCCAACCCCCTCCACTTCGGCCTCTGGGGAATCTCCGAGCGCTACACCGGACCCAAGCCCGAGCAGATCGGCGTCGTCATCGACGCCTGGGCGGTCACCTCGATCCTCAAGGGAGAGACCGGCGAGGACGGCAGGCTCAAGCCCCAGCACCCGGTCTTCGAGGCCCTCCCCCCCAGCCTCGTCTACCAGCACCTCCGGGGCGTCGGCCGATCCCCCGGCGAGACCCTGGTGATCGGCGCCGGAGGCGGCCTCGACGTCCGCTCCGCCCTCCACTTCGGCGCCTCCCACGTCGACGCCGTGGAGATCAACCCCACCATCATCCGGGCCGCCACCTCCACCTTCGACCGCTTCTCGGGCGGTGTCTATCGTGACCCGTCCGTGCGCCTGGTCCACGCGGAGGGGCGCCATTTCCTGCGGCGGCAGCGCAAGCGCTACGACGTGATCCAGGTCTCCGGGGTGGACACCTTCGCCGCCTCCCAGGCGGGGGCCTTCGCGCTGAGCGAGAACTACCTCTACACGACGGAGGCGCTCCAGGAGTTCCTCGCGCACCTCACGGACGATGGGACGCTCTCCTTTACCCGCTGGCTCTACACGCCGCCGCGGCAGACGCTCCGGCTCTGCGCCATCATCGCGGAGGCGACCCGGGCGCTGGGGCTGGGGGACGCGGCCCGGAACGTGGCGGTGGTGGCGGCGCCGGTCCACGACGCGGACATCGATTTCTCCGTGGTGCTGGTCAAGCGGAGGCCCTTCACCGAGGCGGAGGTCCAGGCGCTGCGGGACGCCTCCGGGCGCAACGGCTTCAAGGTGCTCTACGCCCCCCACGGCCCGGTGGAGGACACGCCCTTCCAGCGCTTCTTCGAGGCCCGGGATCGCCGGGCGTACATCGACGCGTACCCGTTCCAGATCGATCCCAGCACCGACGACCGGCCGTTCTTCTTCGAGCATGCGCGCTTCTCCCGGCTGCTGGACAACCGGGACTCGATCTTCGGCGCCGCGGGGGGGCAGCTCGTCCTGGTGGCGACCTTGCTGCTGGTGCTGGCGGCGGCGGTGCCTTTCCTCGGGGTTCCGGCGCTGCTGGCGCGGCGTGGCGCCTCGGCGCCTTCCATGGAGCCCCGCTGGCAGGCGTATTTCCTCCTGCTGGGCCTGGCGTACCTCGGGGTCGAGCTGGTCTTCATCCCCAGGTTCACCCTCTTCCTGGGCAACCCCAGCTACGCGCTCTCGGTGGTGCTTCTTTCGCTGCTGGTCTGCTCGGGGCTGGGGGCGGCGCTCTCCCCACGGATCCTCGGCCAGGGCCCCCGCGCCGTGGCCCTCGCCGTTGCGGTCCTGACGTTGCTGCTGCTGCTCTACCTGCCGCTGCTTCCCTGGATCTTCGGCGCCGCCCTCGCCCTGTCCTTCCCGGCGCGGGTGCTGCTCAGCGTCGCCCTGGTGGCGCCGCCGGCGGTGCTGATGGGCGTCCCTTTCCCGGCTGCCGTCGCTCGCCACCAGGACCAGGGGGAGGCGTGGGTGGCCCGCGCCTGGGCCCTCAACGGCTACGCCTCCGTGGTGGCGTCCGTGGGGGCCATGCTGCTGGCGATGGTCGGCGGGTTCTTCTCGGTGCAGCTCGCGGCGGCGCTGGCCTACGGCGCCGTCGCCGCCCTGTGGCTCCGGGAGGCACGACGAGCTTCCCGGAGCAGGTCTTTTGGAACCCACCTCGGCGGATTCGGGGAAGGTGGACGCAACTGGTAGAACCGCGCGCCGAAGAGGTTTCCATCTCGCACCTCTCGGGTCTTTATGCGTGCCTCGCTCTTGCTCCTGATCCCCACCGTTTCCTTGGTCACCCACCTGGCCCACGCGGAGACGTCTCCATCTGACGCGTCCGACCGCCCCTCTCTCCAGGAGGACGCTCCTCCCACCACCGACGATGTCAAGAACGGAACCCTTCCTCCCTCGCCTGCTCAAGATGCAGTGCGTGGCGGTTTTTTCCTCGGAGTTGGGGTTGGATTGTTGACTTTCGCGGGAAAACCCTTCAAGGATGGTTTGGATGTCGGAATGGGGGCAACTTTCCTTCTGGGCGCGTTCTTTCACCGCCGTGTCGGCCTTGTTGGAGGCATGCGCGTTGGGATCAATTACACGGGCGAATTCGAGTGCACTCCCGAGGACAAGAAGATCCAGCTATGTGGGGGAACTTCTGTCAATTTCCCGGTCCTTCTCCAGATCGCCTGGAAGGATCGTCGCAATGGCTTTTACACCCAGCTCGGTCCATCAATCGCCTCTTCATTTTCATCCTTTTTCGACAAGGAGAGGATCACTCGTTACAGCCCTGTGAACGGTCAAGTTGGCCTTGGCTATCGCGGTACTCAAAGCAATCGATTTGGCCTGGATTTGTCGGTAAATGCCGATGCGGGCAGGTATGTGGTCAAGGAACAACATTTCCTGGATGGGGCCGGGAAAAATATGTTCTATACGGTCGATATAAGCCTTCTGATTCACTGGGCTCCGTGATCGACGGAACAGTCTTGCTTCGAACCGTGATCGAGCGAGCCCGGTGGTGACCACCGCGCGACCGCCGCCCTCGCGCTGGCATCCACCAGGGCGTACCCTGAGGAGCCAGAACCCATGACCATCCAGATCGGCGATCGTGTTCCGGACGCAACGCTCAGCGAATCCACCGAGTTTGGCGAGGCGTGCCCCCTCTCTCCTGCTCCGGTGTCGGTGGCCGAGGCCACCGCTGGCAAGCGCATCGTGGTCTTCGGCTTGCCCGGCGCCTACACCCCGACCTGCTCGGCCCAGCACGTCCCGGGCTACGTGAAGCACCTCGACGCGCTCAAGGCCAAGGGCGTCGACGAGGTGTGGTGCGTGGCGGTGAACGACGGCTTCGTGATGGCCGCCTGGGGCAAGGAGCTGGGAGCCATCGGCAAGGTGCGCATGCTGGGCGATGGCAGCGCGCACTTCGCCAAAAAACTCGGCCTGGAGCTGGACCTCACCCACGCCAACATGGGCATGCGCATCAAGCGCTTCTCGATGCTCCTGGAGGACGGCATCGTCCGGCAGCTCAACGTCGAGGCCCCGGGGAAATTCGAGGTCAGCAACGCCGAGACCATGCTCGCGCAGCTCGGCGGAGCGGACGCCCGTTGAGGGCAAAGGGGGCCTCCCCGGAGCCCGGAGGCGCGAGGCTCACCGCGCGAGGACCTCCGCGGGGCCTGCCGAGAAAACCCCGCTGGAACATGGAAAGAGCGCCGGTCAACGGGGGGAGCGACGCAACGGTGTGTTCCGCCGGGGGCTCGTTGCGGGCGGTCCGGCGGAAATTAGCTTGCAGACCCATGAGCGAGCATCCAACCATCGGCTGGGTCGGCGGGCTTTCCCGCTCGGGTCAACACCTCGAAGAGGCGGCCGAGAGGGCGGGTTGCCAGGTCGAGTTCCACGACGGCGATGTGAAGGGGAACCGCAGCAAGACGCTCCGCGAAATCGTGCGGCGCAGCCAGGCGCTGGTGATCGCGGTGGGTCTGATCAGCCACCAGGGGGCGTTGACGGCGCGAGCCGAGGCCAGGCAGGCAGGGATCCCCGTCGTCTTCGTCAAGAAGGCCAGCCAGGCGCAGGCCTCCGAGGCCTTCGAGGCGCTCAAGCAGCAGCTCGCCAGCAAGGGCGCATAGGTACCCCCTTCACCCGCGATCCGGCGCCAGCGCCCACCACACCGCGCCTCCCAGCAACCCCAGCGGCCCCAGCAGCCCCACCGCGAGCAACACCGCCGTCAAGCCGAACCCCCGCGCGGGTCCGTTCGCGGCGCGATCCTTCTCCGGAGCAGGGGGGCCGGAGGAACAGTGGGGTCAAGGTATACCTAGAAGTTTGTGGGTCTGGAGGCTCAGCCGCCAGCGGGGGTGTTCGAGGCAGTAGCGGACCGCGGCCTGGGTGTGCTCCGTGCGCCCTGGGTCGTCGAGGGGTTGCAGGAAGAAGTGGCGGAAGTCCAGCCCCTCGAAGCGCTCGGGAGGGGCCTCCGGCTGGGGGTAGATCAGCTTCAGCTCGTCGCCGGAGCGGAGCACCAGGTCGCCCCCGGCCTTGGGGCTAACGCAGAGCCAGTCGATCCCCGAGGGAGGAGGCATCGTCCCGTTGGTCTCGACGGCGACCTCGAAGCCCGCCCCGTGGAAGGCGCGGACCAGCGGGGCGTCGAGCTGGAGCAGCGGCTCGCCCCCGGTGCAGACCAGCAGCGGGCGCCCTTGCCAGGGGGCGGTCCAGGCGTCCCGGGCGGCCTCGGCGAGCTGCTCGGCGTGGTCGAAGCGCCCTCCCCCGGGGCCGTCGGTGCCGACAAAATCGGTGTCGCACCAGCGAGAGCAGCCCCCGGGGCCGCGGCCACGATCCGCCTCGCGCCCGGACCACAGGTTGCAGCCGGTGAAGCGGCAGAACACCGCGGGGCGCCCCGCGTTCGCCCCCTCCCCCTGGAGCGTGTAGAAGAGCTCCTTGATCGCGTAGCCCATGCTAGCCGTCGCCTCTCACGGATTCGTCGAGCCACCCGGCGCCGGTGGAGGTCTCATCTGCAAGCTCAACCATGAGTCGTGGTATCTTAGGGCAACTTTGCTCCAACCCGGGAACCTCATCGCCAAACGATTCCTCGTCGAGCGCGCCATCGGCTCGGGTGGCATGGGGCAGGTCTTCCTGGTGCGGCACCAGAGCCTGGACGAGCGCTTCGCGCTCAAGGTGCTCCACCAGCGGGAGGCCGGGGACAGCAGGGCCTCGGCGCTTCCAGCGGGAAGCGCGGGCCGCCGCCGGCCTCCGCTGCGAGCACACCGTGCGGGTGATCGACTTCGGTCACCTCGACGACGGACTGCCCTTCCTGATGATGGAATTCATCGAGGGGCAGAGCCTCGCCGCCCTGCTGCGCGGCGGCGGGCCGCTGGCCGTCCCGGACGCGGTGCGGGCGGTCTTGCATGCCTGCGCCGCGCTGGCGGAGGCCCACGCGGTCGGCGTCATCCACCGGGACATCAAGCCCGCCAACCTGCTCCTGTCGGCCCGGTCCGACGGCTCTCCGCTGGTCAAGCTGGCGGATTTTGGCATCGCCAAGCTCCAGAAGGCGGAGTTCCTCACGGAGACCCACGCCTCCCTCGGCTCGCCGGCCTACATGGCGCCGGAGCAGATCCGCGACGCCCGGGTGGCGGATCCGCGGAGCGACGTGTGGTCGCTGGGGGTCACCCTCCACGAGCTGCTCGCCGGTCAGACGCCGTTCCACGCCTTCACCGCGCCGGGCATCCTCTCCCGGGTGCTCACCGAGGAGCCGACCCCTCTCCGGCAGCTCCGCCCGGAGGTCCCCGACGCGGTGATCGCCGCCGTCGAGCGTTGCTTGCAGAAGGACCCGACCCGGCGCCCCCCTCCGGAGCCCCTCGTCCTCGCGGCGCCCGTCGAGGAGCAGATCACCGACGCCACCACCTCGCTCACCCAGGCGCCCGTGCATCCTGCCCCGGACGCCCCGCAGGCTCTCCGGGTGGCTCCGCCGGTTCCTGGCTCCTAGCGAGCCTTGCTCCTCGTCGCTGCCTTCGCCGCTGCGCTGCTTGGCTGGCGTGGCCTCTCGCGTCGCCCCCCGGAGGCCACCGGTACACCTCCTCCACCGCCGGTCGCCTCGCTGTCGCCCGTGGCCACCTCTTCGCCTGATCTTCCGTCGGCGCAGCCTCCCGGGGTTCCTGCTTCTGCGCCGCTCCCTGCGCCGCCTCCGGCTCCGCTCGCCTCGGTCGAGGTGGCCCCGAAGCCCGCGCCGCCCACCGCTGTGCCGCCCACTCCACCTCCGAAGCCCACCGCACCTCGTCCTACCCCTCGCCCTTCGGCTTCTCCGGCCCCTCCTCGCGCCGAACCTCACCCTCTGGGAGAATTCGGCCCGCGCCCGTAGCGCCGGGCGCCCCGCCGTCCCAGCCCCAGCAGCCCCAGCGCCGCG